>JBOHXF010000022.1:0-7518 GCA_050737455.1 Opitutaceae bacterium
CATCAAGTCGGTCAAGAACTCACGCCAGATCACCAAGGCGATGGAGCTTGTCGCCGCCTCGAAAATGAAGCGGGCGCAGCAGAGCGCGCTGACCGGCCGCCCCTATGCGAATCTTATGTCGGACATGCTCGCGTCCATCGCGGTCCGCGTGGACGGATCGCTGCATCCGTTCCTCGTCGAGCGGCCCGTGCGCACCCGAGGCATCCTGCTGGTCACGAGCGACAAGGGCCTGTGCGGTCCACTCAACGGCAATCTGTTCAAGCTGGTCGCGGACATCCGTTCCCCGGTGAAGTTTTTCGCGGTCGGCCGCAGGGGCGCGCAGTTCCTCGCGCGCACCCGGCGCGATCTCGTGGCGGATTTCCCCGTGCACGACCAAGTGCCCTACGCCGAAGCGAAGGTCATCGGGGAATTCATGGTGAAGCAGTTCCTCGGCGGGGCCGTCGACACGATCGAGATCATCTATTCCCGCTTCCGGAACACCCTCTTCCAGGAGCCGCGGCTGCGGCCGATCTTCCCGCTCAAGAGCCTCAAGCACTTCATCAGCAACCTGAGCGATGAAACCGCGGGCTCACGCGCCGTGAGCTCGGACGGTCGCGAAATCATGTTCGAGCCCGACGTCGATGGGGTGCTCGCGGCGCTGCTGCCGTACTATGTGAACCGGCAGATTCACCAGCATCTTCTCTCCGCCAAAGCGTCCGAACACAGCGCCCGGATGGTCGCGATGAAGACGGCCAAGGACAATGCGACAAAGCTGCTCGGCGACCTTACGCTCGAATACAACAAGGCCCGCCAGGCCGCGATCACCCAGGAGATCCTGGAGATCGCCTCGGCCCAGTATGCGGCAGGCTAGTCCTGACGGCCTCCATCCCCCCCCCTCTCAAAAATAATGAAGAACACCGGCAAAATCGTCCAAGTCATCGGACCGGTCGTCGACGTCCAGTTCGACGAGCATGCGATTCCGTCCATCTATCAGGCGCTCACCGTCGAATTCGAGATCGGCGGGAAGGTCGAGCTTCTGACCCTCGAAGTGCAGCAGCATCTCGGCGCCGGACGCGCACGGGCGATCGCCATGTCCTCCTCGGAGGGCCTGAAACGCGGTATGACGGTGTTCGACACGGGCGGCCCCATCACGGTCCCCGTCGGCGAGGCCGTGCTGGGGCGGATCTTCAACGTCACGGGTGACCCGGTGGACCTGCGCGGCGAGGTGCTGGCGGAGAAGCGCTATCCGATCCACCGGCCGGCGCCGACCCTGACCGACCAGGACACGAAGGCCGAAATGCTCGAGACCGGCATCAAGGTGGTCGACCTGATCTGCCCCTTCATCAAGGGCGGCAAGGTCGGCGCGTTCGGTGGGGCCGGAGTCGGCAAAACCGTCGTCATCATGGAGCTCATCAACAACATCGCCAAGGCGCACGGCGGCTATTCCGTGTTTGCCGGCGTGGGCGAACGCTCCCGCGAGGGCAACGACCTCTATCATGAGATGTCCGAAGCCGGGGTCATCGACCAGAAGGACCTTTCCAAGTCGAAGGTCGCCCTGGTTTACGGCCAGATGAACGAGCCGCCGGGCGCGCGGATGCGGGTGGGCCTTTCCGCCCTCGCGATGGCGGAATATTTTCGCGACGAGCAAAATCAGGACGTGCTGCTCTTCATCGACAACATCTTCCGGTTCTCCCAGGCCGGATCCGAGGTTTCGGCGCTGCTCGGCCGCTCGCCGTCGGCCGTCGGCTACCAGCCGACCCTCGCGAACGAGATGGGGCTCCTCCAGGAGCGCATCACCTCCACGAAAAAGGGATCGATCACCTCGTTCCAGGCGGTCTATGTCCCTGCGGACGATCTGACTGATCCGGCGCCGGCCAACACGTTCGCCCACCTCGATTCCACAATCGTGCTTGAGCGGTCGATCGCCGAACTTGGCATCTATCCCGCGGTCGATCCGCTCGCTTCCGTCTCGAAGGCGCTCACGACCGAGGTGGTGGGGGAGGAGCATTACGCGGTGGCCCGTGAGGTGCAGCGCGTCCTCCAGCGGTACAAGGATCTCCAGGACATCATCGCCATCCTTGGCCTCGACGAACTCTCTCCCGAGGACAAGCTGACCGTCTACCGCGCCCGCAAGGTGCAGCGGTTTCTCTCGCAGCCGTTCCACGTCGCCGAGGTCTTCACCGGCACGCCCGGCAAGTACGTCTCGACCAAGGACACGGTCCGCGGCTTCAAGCTGATTCTGGACGGGGAGCTCGACCAGGTCGCCGAAGGCGATTTCTACATGAAGGGCTCCATCGACGAGGTGATCGCCTCCTCCGGCAAGAAGTAGAGCCGATGCCGCTGACCCTGGAAATCGTCACGCCGCAGGCGGTCGTCTATCGGGACACCATCGATTCGGTCGTGATCCCGACCACCTCGGGCGACATCGGCGTCCTGCCGGATCACGTCCCGCTGCTCACGGTCGTCGCTTCCGGCGAACTGCGGGTCCGGAAGGGCGAACGCACGACGGCGCTCGTGGTGGCCGGCGGATTCGCGCAGGTTTCCGGCAACCAGGTTTCGATCCTCGCGGAAAACGCCATCGATATCCAGAGCATCGACGAGCACGCGGCGGAAACGGCACTCCAGCGGGCCCAGGACGCCCTGAAGGGCGCGGCGACCGAACCGGCCGATCAGGAGAGGCTCGTGGGCATCGTGCGCTTTTCGGTCGCCCAGCTCGGCGTGAAGCGCCGGCGCAGGTAATGCCTCAACGTGGTGGCGGGAGGCGATCCGGCGTGATCCCGGCTCGGACGGCGATGAGCGCGCAGACTTTCGGCACGTACATCCGCGTTTCTCCGGGGAGCAACGCGGCCACGTTCGCGAATGTTCGCGCGTGGCGCGCCGCCAGCAGCCGGCCCACCCGGCTCGCCCCGGCGTTATAGGCCGCGAATGCCAGGGGCCACGAGCCGAAACGGCGGCCAAGGGCGCGCAGGTCCCGCGCCGCAGCCTCGGCGGATTTTTTCGGATCGGTCCTCTCGTCCGGCAGGAGCGTGCTGAGCCCGAGCTCGCGCGCCGTGCCGGACTTGAGCTGGAAGAGTCCACGGGCGCCGTCGGGGCTCCGCGCCGTGGGGTCGAGCGAGGATTCGGCTTCGGCTATCCATGCCAGTTCGGGTGGGACGCCCTCGGCCGCGAACGCCGCCTCAAGGGTCGGCATGAGCTCCGCCGCGTCGGCGGGCGGCGGTTGGCGCTTCACTCGCTCGACCCAGCGCGAGTAATAGGGAATCGCGGCGTCGAATCGCCCCGGGGCGGGAGGAGTCGTCGCCGGGCGGGCAGGGGAGCGGGCCGCGCCCGCCGCAGCGATCTCTTTGGCCGCATCGAGCTCATCGAGGCGCTCCGCGAGCCAGTTCGCGTATTCGCTGTAGCCCGGAAGCGTCCGAAGCAGCGTCAGGGTCTGGCGGGCCTGAGGCTCGTAACGCGCCAGGTCGTCGATGGAACCGTTATCGAGCGCCCGCTGGAGCTGGTCGAGCGCCCGCTCGAATTGTTCCTTTGAGGGGAAATTGTAACGCGCCTTGACTTCCGGCGGTGCATACTGGTCGAAGAGCTGCTTGGCAGTGTCGAACAGCTGGTCGTCCGAAGGCGCGCGCGTCGTGGCCGGCGTCGTGGCCGGCGTCGTGGCCGGCGTCGAACCGGCGGCCAGTTCCGGTGTGCCCGCCAAGGCCGCAAGGCAAATCCATCGCGCTCCGCGCCGAAGGACCTTCATTGGGCGCCAGTGTGCTGCGGCCCATTTTGGGCTCAATCCGATTCGGCGGGTGCTCCGCGGTGGGTCCTAACGCACGCCGCAGCTCAGTCCACCCGCAGTGAAGCCTTCAAATAGTCGACCGACGGACCGCGGGAAGGTCACGGTCAGCTTCCCGCTGGGGCTAACCCGCCCGAAGAGCACATCGGTGACGGCCGGACCGGTCTCCTCGCCGAGATACCAGCACTCCACGCTTGGGGGCGCATGCACGGGAGAAGTGCGCCGGCGTGTGGACTTCCCGATCGACCCGGGTCGGATTATCGTACCGGTGGTCGAACATGCTGCACAGAAACTTGACCCGCAGGACGCTGGCGGCGGCCCGGTCGATCGCGGCCATCGAAACCTGCCCGTCCTCTGGTGCGGGCCCCCATACGCGGGGTTGACCCCGCCGCGGAGACGCTTTCGGATGATCCTTCCACAAGATTGAACCGGGTTTTCATCAGAACATACGGATGCCAGATGAACGAGCGCGACAGCGAGGCGGTCGCGGCGCTGCTACGCGCCCGAGGCTACCGCATCGTGCACGACGAGGACGCCTGCGACATCCTTCTGCTCAATACTTGCAGCGTGCGCGACGCCGCCGAACAGAAGGCCATCGGCAAGGCCGGTCATCTGTCGAATCGCAAGCGGCGCCAGCCCGGCTTCGTGCTTGGCATCCTGGGCTGCATGGCGCAAAATCGTGGCGCCAGCCTGCTCGACCAGCTTCCGGATGTCGACCTGATCGTCGGCACGCAGAAGTTTCACCGGGTGCCGGATTATCTCGACAGCCTGAACGCGGCCCGGGCGGCCGGGACTCCGGTCGGCGAGACGATCGTCGACACAGCCGAGGAGGTCGGATCCCAGAACGCCATCCGCGATCACGTCGAATCCGAGGAGCGCCAGGTCTGCGCCTTCGTCTCCATCCAGCAGGGCTGCAACATGGACTGCGCCTTCTGCATCGTCCCCAAGACCCGCGGCGACGAACGATCTCGCCCCATGGACGACATCGTCCGGGAATGCCGCGCTTTGGTCTCCCGCGGCGTCCGGGAGATCACGCTCCTCGGCCAGATCGTGACGAGTTACGGCCGGCGGGACTACGTCCACGCCGGGGGCGTCACCCCGTTCGTCCAGCTTCTGGAACGCGTTCACGAGATCGACGGACTTGAGCGCATCCGGTTCACCTCGCCGCACCCGCGCGGATTCAAGGACGATCTCGTCGCGGCCTTTGGCCGCCTGCCGAAGCTCTGCGATTACGCCCATCTGCCGCTTCAGTCGGGGAGCAACCGCATCCTTCGCGAAATGAACCGGCCTTACACGCGGGAGCGTTACATGGAAATCGTCGCCGCCCTGCGCTCAGTGCGTCCCGAGATGACCTTCTCGACCGACATCATCGTCGGGTTCCCCGGGGAGACCGAGGAGGATTTCGCGGCGACCCGGGAGCTGTTCGAGTCGGTCAACTACGACATGGCGTACATCTTCAAGTACTCGATCCGCTCTGGAACGTCCGCGGGCGAGCGCCCCGATCAGGTCCCTGGCGAGGTGAAGGACGAGAGAAACCGGGTACTGCTGGGCTTGCTGGAGCGCAATTCGCTCCGCCGCAACACCGCGCTCGTTGGGAAGGTGCAAGAAGTGCTCGTGGAAGGCCCGGACCGGACCGGCCGGCGTTACGCGGGCCGTACGCGGGGCAACCGCGTAGCCGTATTCGAGGCCGCCCCCCGGCTCGTCGGCGAGCTCGCCCCGGTCCGGATCGTCCGGTCATCCGTGAGCACTCTTTATGGAGAGATCGTTCCGGCCGGGGAGAAGTGCCAGGAAAATCCGCTCGTCACGCCCCCTGCCTCCGCCCTCACTTGAGGACGCCCCGCCCATGTCGATTCTCGCCGCCACGCTGATCCCCGGACTCATCCTCCTCGCCCTGGGGACCCCTCTGCTCGTCCGCAGCGCCGGCGCCATAGCCGCGCTTCGGGCCTTTCCCCGCTCGAAATCGGCGACCTACATCCTGTTCGGCGGAGGCGCGGCCTGGTTTCTCGGGCAGGTCTGGAACCTGTCGACGGCCGATTTCGGCAAATATCACATTCCTCTCTTCATTGGATTCGCGCTGATCGCGATCCTGGCGTTCCGGTGCGTCCCCGATTTTCTGGCGGTTCGCGGCCTTGCCATCGTCGTGCTTCTCGGAGCCTCGCCGCTCCTGATGGCCAGCTACCTCAAGTTCGACGTGCCGGGCCTTTACCCGAGGATATATTTCCAATCAATTCTCGTGTACGTAGCCATCGGGCTCGCCGTCTGGCTGGGCGCCCAACCGTGGCGGTTGCGCGACTTCCTGGAATGGGTTTTCGCGCGAGAAAGCCGGACCCGCTGGGCCGGCGGGCTGCTGACCGCCTACGGCGTCCTCCTCGCGGTCCTCGCGTTCACGTTCTGACGCATGCCCCCGCGCGCGCCGCTCCTGCTGATCCTCGCGGGCCCCGCTGGGTCTGGAAAGAGCACGCTGTGCGACCGGCTGGTGGCGGCCGAACCGGAGTTCTCGCGCGTCGTCACGACCACGACCCGGGCGCCTCGCGAGGGCGAGATCGACGGAATCCATTACCATTTTTTCAGCCCCGAGGAATTCGAAACGCGAGTCGCCCGCTCGGAATTCATCGAATGGGCCTGGGTCCATGCCGACGGCGAGGGCCCGCGCGACCTCCGCCGACGGTACGGCACCCTTAAGGCGAGCGTCGAGGAGCCGCTCGCGCGGGGCCGGGACCTGGTCATGAGCATCGACGTGCAGGGTGTCGCCAACATCCGCGCAGCCTCAGCCGGAGATCCACTTCTCGCCCGCGCTTTGGTCACCGTCTTCATCCGAGTCGACCATGAGCGGCTGCTCGCGCGCATGCGGCTGCGCGGCCAGGACGACGAGGCGGAGATCGCGCGCCGCATGGAGACCGCCACCGCGGAGCTGCGCGAGGCGGACAAGTTCGACCACGTGATCGAAAGTCGAACGCGCGAAGAGGATTTTGCCGAGCTCCTGCGCATCGTCGCCGCCGCCCGGGCTAATCCTCCCCGTCCGTGAGATAGTGGCACCCGCGACTGCGGGTGTTCAGCGAAGCCGCGTGGACGACCAACAGGGCCGTCTGGATCGCGTTGCGCAGCTCGATCAGCGGCTGCGACACCCTGCAGTCCCGGTAGAAAGACTGGATTTCCTCCCGCAGTTCCAGAACGATCCGCCGGGCGCGGGCCAGCCGTTTGGGGGAGCGGACGATGCCAGCGTAGTTCCACATCGTGTGCTGGATCAGCAGCATGTCCTGGCGGACGAGCGTCGGGTCCGCCTCGCGCGTCGGCCCCTGCCACGGCCGGGGATTCGGAAGGCGGAAGTCTCCCCCAGCGATCTCCTCGGCGTCGGCCCGGGCGGCAAACCTCGCGCTCGTCAGGCATTCGAGCAACGAGGTGCTCGCCAGCCTGTTCGCACCGTGGAGCCCGGTGCAGCCGCATTCGCCGATGGCGTTGAGGTGACGCACGTTCGTGCGCCCCTGCAGATCGGCATGCACCCCGCCGCAGGAGAAATGCGCCGCGGGCACGACCGGCACGGGCTCGGCCGCCAGGTCGATTCCGTGTTCCAGGCAGCGCGCGTACACCGTGGGAAAGCGCTCCCGGATGAAATCCGGCTTGAGGGCAGAAAGGTCCAGGTAAACGCAGGGCTCACCGCCCCCGGCGAGTTCCTGATGGATGGCCCGGGCCACGACGTCGCGCGGAGCAAGCGAACCCATGGGGTGCAGCCGATCCATGAACCGCTCCCCGCGGGAGTTGACCAGGAC
>JBOHXF010000023.1:0-4312 GCA_050737455.1 Opitutaceae bacterium
TCGATGGACAGGAAGTTCGGGCGCCGCCGGACTCAGAGCGGCGCCGCCGCCGAATTCGACGCGCTCTTCGAGGTCGAAAGCTACCTGCGCCACCAGGGGCAGAGTTTCATCAACCGCTTCGACGCGAATTCGTACCTCTACATCACCCGCGCGCTCGATCATTTCGATCCGGCCCACGGCTTCGATTCGCTCGAGCAGGCCTTCGCGCCGGTCCTCGCCGAATCGCTGGTCGTCGGCTTTTCGAGCGACTGGCTGTTCCCGCCTGACCAGAACCGGGCGATCGCGCTCGCGCTCCTTCGTGCGGGCAAGCGGGCCAGCTACGCCGAGCTCCCGACCGATCTTGGCCACGATTCCTTCCTGCTGGAAAGCGAGGACCTGTACACTCTGGTCAGCGGCTTTCTCGAACGCGAGGAGGTTCCGTCCGACTTCGCGATCTGACGCGGTCCCATGGGCAAGGTCGTCGAAAAGCGCACGGTCGACATGCAGATCATCGGCGAGTGGGTCGAGCCTCACTCCCGGGTGCTGGACCTTGGCTGCGGCCGAGGGGAACTGCTGGGCTATCTCGTCCAGACGAAGCAGGTCACGGGCATCGGGGTCGATCTGGATTTTCGGAAGATCACCGCGTGCGTGCGGCACGGGGTCGTCGCTTACCAGGGGGACATGATCGCGTTCATGCGCGCGTTTCCCGAACGGCATTTCCAGCGCGTCATCTGCTCGCGCACCGTGCACGAACTCGTTCACCCTGCCGAGGTCATATTGGAGGCCCTCCGGGTGGGGCGTGCCCTCACCGTCGGCTTCGTCAACCACGGTTTCTGGAAAAACCGGGCCAACGCGCTCCTGCGCGGCCGCAAGGTGCGCAACCTCGTGTATCCGGAGGAATGGTTCGAAAGCCGCCCGGCCAATCCCGTCACCATCGCCGATTTCGAGGATTTCTGCCGGGCGAAAGCCATCCGCATCCGCCGCCGGGCGCACCTGCTGGGCGACTGGCGGCGCACAAGCCGCGCGTTTCCCAACCTGCTCGCCGGGTATGCCCTTTACGATCTGACCCGCTAGCCCGTTTGCATCGCAAAACAGCCGAGGATCGGCCGAGTCCGTTATGACGGCAGGCTATGTCCGAAGCCGGGCGGCCTGGAATAGGACGACGCAGTCCGATCCGTCGGCCGTGCGCAGCCAGTGCGGCCCGAACCGGGCGAATTCCCGGTCGACCTCCTTGCGGAGGCCGCCCACCTCGATCGCCACGATCCCGCGCGCCGTCAGCCGCGCCGGCGCATCCGCGAGCAGCCGCCGCACGAGAGCGAGGCCGTCCGGCCCGCCGTCGAGCGCGAGCCGCGGCTCCTTTTGGAATTCCGGCGGCAGGCGGTCGACGCGTCCGCTCGGCTCGTATGGGGGGTTGCTCACGATCAGGTCGTAGGCCGCGCGGGGCACACCCGCGAACAGGTCGCTTCGCCGAAGCTCGATCCGGCGGCCCAGCCGGTGCCCCCTGACGTTGATCCCGGCGACGGCCAGGGCATCCGCCGACAGGTCGATCGCGTCGATGCGCGCCTCGGGAAAGCGTTCCGCGAGCAGGATGGCAAGGCAGCCGGATCCGGTGCACACATCCGCCGCGCGCCGCACCGGCGCGCCATTGGGGAGCCAGGGATCCAACTGGCCGGGAATGATCTCCAGGAAATAGCTGCGGGGGATGATCGTCCGCTCGTCCACGTAGAACCGGCGGCCGCCCAACCAGGCTTCCCGGGTCAGGTAGGCCGCGGGAATCCGGTCGATCGCACGGCTGCGGAAGATCCCCCGGAGCAGATCGCCTTCGCCCGGCACGATCGCCCGGCGCAGCGCCTCGGGGCCGCTTTCCAAAGGCAGACCCAGCGCGCGCAGGATCAGGTAAAGCGCCTCGTCGTGGGCGTCCGCGGCGATTTGTCCCAGGGCGAGCCGTCGGCTCCGGTACAGCCGCTCAGCGAACGCCAGCCAGGCCCCAACGGTCCCCAGGCGCCCCGTCGCGGCGAAAGGGTCAGGAGCGCTTTTCCTTTTCCGCCGCAACGGTCTCGTCGGTGACATGCGCATGGTTGAAAATGTGTTCCGGGCAGTAGCACTGCTCTCCGGCGCATTTGGAGCAGTACCGGAAATCCATCTCGGGATTGGTCCGGTCGGTCTTTCCGCAGACCCGGCAGCGATGCCGCGGGCCGGCCGCCGTCCGCGAGGCGGCTAAGCGGGCTGCGTCGGAGGACATTCGGCGGCTCCGCATGCGAGCCGTCAGCCAGAGATCGTGACCGAAGAACAGGAAAAAGTTGCCGACCGCGGCGAGCAGTTGGAGCCGCTCCGGCCAGCCACCGAGGACGAACTGGACCAAGCCGTAGATCCAGGCCGCGAGCGCGAGCCATTTGATCCGGACGGGGATCACCAAAAGGATCGCGAGCTGGAAGTCCGGGTTCAGGTAGGCGAACGCGAGGAACACCGAGCCTCCGATGAAAAGGTTGGTCACCATCGAAAACGGGAACGCGAACCCCGCCGCCACCGTCAGCATGTAGCCCGCAATAAGGAACAGATTGTATCGAAAGGCCCCCCAATACCCTTCGAGGGCCGAGCCCATGATGTAGAATAGCCACCAGGCGAACCCGTTCACGAGTACGGCGTTGATGCTGAGCCCGAACGCAGGCGGCAGCAGTACGAAGGCGAACACGCGCCACCATTGGCCCGCGATCACGTTCGCCGGCACAAATATCAGATCGGTCCCGGCGATGAAGCCCCGCAGCGCGGCGAACCATGCCAGGGCCTGCCCTGCCACGATCACCAAGGTTAGGCCCGGGATCGAGAACCATCGGAAACGGCGCTCCAGTTTGTCGAGAAAGGACAACCCTGTCACTTTCTCGCGGTTTCGGGGAGCTTCGCAACCAGCTTTTGCCTTTGATCCTGCAACTGCGGAAGGGTCACCTGCGCGAGAAGCGCCCGGGCTTCGTCCGGCCGGTCCTGCTTGAGGCGCACATTGGCCTCGTGGAGAATCATCGTTTCGCGCTCGATCGGAGACCGGGCCTTCGCCTCGAGGGCGGCCCACGCCCGGTAGGCCTCATCCCACTTTGGCTGCGCCAGATCGTAGAACGACTCGGCGTACCGGTAGGTGAATGCGATCTGGTTCGGCGCCAACTCGGCCGCGCGGCGGAAGGCGTCCTGCATCTCGCGGTCGATGTCGGCCCGGGTGTACCCGCCCTCTTTCATGAAGATGTCCCGGCCCTCGTAGAGCAGCGTCCCGAGCTGGTACGGGTACAGGGGCTCGCTCGGCGCTAGTTTCATCGCCGCCCGGTAGTAGTCGGCCGCCTCCAGGACCTTGCCGTCCTCCGCAAGAAAATTACCGAGTTCGTTTTTGACGAGGGCGATCGAGGGATCCAGGCGGTCCGCCTTGAGCAGCGCGGCCATGGCCGCCTTGCGCATGTCCAGCTTGCTCAGCAGATATCCGTACGATGCGTAGCCCGCCGCGAAATCCGGGCTCTGCTGGAGCAGGAGATCGTACTCGTGCACGAGGCTTTCGAGCTGGGTCCGGAAGCTCTCCACGTCGAGCTGCCCCGGCTTTTTGGAGGCCTCGTCCATCTCCGCAAGGAGCGCCTTCTGCCTTTCGACGATGCCTCTCAGCGTGCGGTCGGCCATGGTCTCGGTCCCCGTGCCCGCCTGAGCGCGCGCCGGCAAAACCGGGCCGGCAAGCCCGGCCAGGAGGAGCCCGAGGAGCATCCCTTGGATCGGGCGGATGAAATGGAGGACAGACATGAACGGCGATTAACGATCGAAACGGTCCCGCATTGCAAACCGGGCGCGATCCCGGCGTGCGACCCCCTTCACCGGGAAAAGTGCCGGTCCTTCTGTTCTTGGCGGCGGGTCGGGCGCCTGCGAGCATGCGCGCCGCGTCCGTGAGCCTCCTCGACCGGCATATCTTTCGCAGCGCCTTCTTCACCTCGCTCGCTGCGATGGCCGTCTTCTCGTTCATCCTCGTGGCGGGCAACGTCGTGCGGGATGTGCTGGCCCAGGGACTGCTGGGTGAGATTCCGTGGAGCGAGCTTGGCCGGTTCATCCTGCTCCTCATCCCCTACGTCGCAGCCTACGCTCTTCCCATGGGCGTCCTGACGGGGGTGCTGCTCACCCTCGGCCGCCTGTCGGCGGACAACGAGATCACCGCCATGCGCGCGCATGGCATCGGCCTTCCCCGGATCGCGCTGCCCGTTCTCGCCCTGGGCGTTCTGGGAGCCGCTGTCGCCGTGCCGACCAATTTCTGGTGGATGCCCTGGGCGGCCGTTCAAAAGGAACGGGAGCTCGCGGACGCTCTTCGGTCCAAACC
>JBOHXF010000024.1:0-1660 GCA_050737455.1 Opitutaceae bacterium
GATCAGGACCCCCAGAACGATCAGCGCTTTGCGGCGTTTTCGGACGGGCGCCCGGGTCGGGCCGGGTTCGGAGAAGCTCATGGAGGAAGTCGACGAGGCTTTTGGAAAATCGCCGGGTGCACAAAGCAAAAGCGCCCGCGGCTTCCGCCCGGCTCTCGAAGATCGGTCAGCCAGGAGGCTTCATGAACACGCTCGAAGATCGATCGAAACGACGAGAAGGAGCGAGGGAACGCGGCCAGGGCGGCCCAAAGATGCATCGCGGAAGGGCGCGCCCCCGCCCGGCGGATAAGCCTTTCGCGGCCCCTTTACCGGCCGATCGCCGCGGCCGCCGCGTCTTCGGCGATCCGGGCCCGAAGCTCATCGATGGAGCCGAATTTCATTTCCGGCCGGATGAAACGCCGCCATTCGACGAGGAGTTCGTCTCCGGCGCCGAACGGGCATGCCTCGAGCAGGTGGACCTCGAGACGCGGGCGGGTCGATCCCGCCTCGACTGTCGGCCGCAGCCCGTAATTGGCCACTCCGGCGAGCCCCGCCACCGACACCGCGTAAACGCCGAAGCGCGGTTTGAGGTCCGGCTCCCAGTCCAGGTTCAGCGTCGGAAAGCCGAGGCTCCGGCCCAGACGCCTGCCCGCGACCACCCGTCCACGGGCGAAATACGCGTAGCCGAGCAGCGCGTTCGCCGCCGCCACGTCCCCTTCGGCAAGCAGGCCCCGGATCCGCGTGCTGTTGACCGGGGCGCCATCCATCTCGACGGGCGGAACGCTCACGACCGCAACGCCGAGCGGGCCGGCGGAGGCGGCCAGCCTGTCCCCATCGCCCTGCCGGCCGGCACCGAAACGGAAATTGCGGCCGACGTACAGCGCCGCGAGCCGGGGCACCCGCGCCTTAAGCCAGGCGGCGAACTCGCCGGCCGGGATCGCCGCGAATTCCCGTGTGAACGGCTGAGTGACCACGGCATCCACGTCGAGCCGCTCCAGGAGCGCAGCCTGGCTCGCCGAATCGAGAATCAACCGCGTCGGCCGGTCGGGCCGGAAGAGCGCGCTGGGATGCGGCCGGAATGTCATCACGGCCGACGCGCCCGCGCCGGCCCGCGCCGCCCGGACCGCGCCGCCGATCACCGCGCGGTGGCCCAGGTGCACGCCGTCGAACATTCCGATGGCCAGGTGCACGGGACCCTCCCCCAGCTTCGCTCCGTCCAGGGAGGAAAATCGGGCGATCGGTTTCACGGGCGACGGATCAGAGAAACTGCGCCGGAGCCGCGCGATGAGGAGGGATGAGCCTCCGTTCGATCTCCGGCAAGGTCAGGGCCTCGATGGCGTCCAGCGTCAGCGCATCCGCGGCCTTCAGCGAACCGGAAGCCGTTCGCCGCAACGCCGCCAGGTAGCCGCCGCACCCGAGCTTCTGGCCGAGATCGTGCGCCAGGGTCCGGACATAGGTGCCCTTGGTGCACTGCAGCCGGAAGTCGAACCGGGGCAGGCCGAAGCGCGTCACCTCCCAGGCCATCACCCGGATGAACCGGGGCTCCCGGTCCACCACCTCGCCCCGCCGGGCTTTCTTGTACAAGGGAACCCCCCCGATCTTGATCGCCGAGTACATCGGCGGCGTCTGATACTGATCGCCGCGGAAGCCCTCCAACGCCCGTTCGAGCTCGCCCGGTCCG
>JBOHXF010000025.1:0-5735 GCA_050737455.1 Opitutaceae bacterium
CCTTTCACATCAGCGCGGCGGACGGGGGCCGGTGCGGCGGCCGCTTTTCCGGGAGCCTCCGGATCCGATGGGATCGGGAATCAGATATTGGGCAAGAGATCGAAATATTCGTCGTCTTCATTCTTGCCCCCTTTTCCAAGGCCGACCTGCTTTTCCGACTCGATGAACTCGATGCGTTCGATCCATTTCACCATCTTGTAGCCGAGCTGATTCCCGACCCGCAGCCGCAGGGGCGCGCCATAGGCAAGAGGCAGGGACGCGCCATTCATCGAGAACGCGAGCAGACATTCCGGCTTCAGGACATCTTCGATGCGCTGGGTGTCGTAATAAATGCCCTCTCCAAACGGGCCCGGCCCGAAGGAAAAGAAGGCGACGACCTTCGCGGTGGGCTTGAGCCGCACCAAGTCGATCAAGTTCCTCATCGGCACGCCGCCCCATTTCGCGATTCCCGTCCAGCCCTGGATGCAATGGTGCATCGTGATCTGTTCGACCGTTCCCAGCTCTTGCAGCTCGGCTAAAGACAGCTTCACCGGGCGCTCGACCTCGCCGCCGACTGCGAGCGTATAGTTTCGGAAGCCATCCTGGGCGAGCTGCTTCCAATCCTCCCGAACGGGTAGCTTTCCGTTCGGCCAGAAGTGGGGCGAAATATCCTTTTCGGTGTAGTGCTCGGAAGGTCGCAGCCGGTCCAAGGTGGCGAGCTGCAAGGGATAGGTGATCAGTTTCTGGGCGTACTGGAGCGCCCGGGGCTGGAACCAGGAGATGTAGTGCGCGACCACCCAATAGAGCACAACGATCCCGATCCCGATAAAGCCCAGGATCATGCCCAATCGCCCCTGGCCGTCCGTGCCGAGCACGATGTGGTTCATGTTCCGGGCGAAGCCCGTGATCGCGACCAACGTCACATGCACGACGATGAATGCGGCGAAGGACAACATGACGAGAAAATGGATCGAGCGCCCGGACTGCCGGCCGCCGAATAGCCGGGCGTACCACGGGAAGCGATTGACGACTGCCGGGGACATCGCGATCCCGCTGAGGATCGCGAGCGGCCCCAGCACGAATACGACGGCGAAATAGGCAAGCTGCTGCAACGCGTTGTATGCGAAGAATCCGTTGGGCTCGGGCGGCAGGTGAAAAGTCGCGTAGTGCACCCAGACGCTCCAAGCTTGGACGAGCAAATGGGGCGATCTCGGAACCAGGCGCTTCCACTGCGCCGTGTCGAAGAGCATGACGATGAAAAGCACCCCCGTCAGAATGAAGCCGTGGACATTGAGAAAGTGCCAGCAGCGGGCGATGCCCACGGTATGCCGGTATCCTGGTGTGGCGACGATCGGCGAGATGTACCGGTCGTCGTCCTTCGCCGTCCACATGCGATCGGTCGGAACCGCCAAAGGGGTGAACTTGATCCATTCGCTTCCGGGCGTGCAGTGGTTGTTGAAATAGAGCCTGGGATGGTCGACCAGGATGGAAAGCCCGCTGCGGATCAGCATCGTCAAAAAGAAGAAATTGAAGAAGTGACAGTAGCGCACCCAGAGGGGGAATCCATGCGGCACCGGAAGGATGCCGGTGTACTGGAGGACGGGAGGAATATACGGAAGTCCCAGGATCACGTACTGAACCCAGGCGGCCAGGAACGGAATGAGAATGACGGCGCTCCCCAGGCAAAAAACCCACGGCCTTATCCAAAGATGGAACCGGCGGTCGGGAGGATAGTAAACGGCCCGGTGCGCGGCATCGAACGGTATCATCGTCTTCGCGGTTAGCGGAGAGCGTGGCACGGAAATATCTCGGCGGCAAACGTCGGCTTTCGCTGGCGGCGATGACGGTCGATTGGTTCTCGCCCCGCTTCGGGGGCGCACCCGAGCCTTGAAACGATCACCGGTTGGCCAGCGCAGCACGACCTCGCTCCGGCCGCCCCGCCCGAGCAACGATCCTCGATTGACTTGTCGGGAAGCCGGCTGCCCATGGCGGCGGTTCCGGGCGGGTCTCCGGCCGGCCGGCGCAAAAGGCTTCGCCCCTTTTATGCCTTTCGGCCTATGGCCGATCCGGATGGGAGCGCGTAGGGTCGGAACGGGCGTCGCGCCACGCCCGTCCCGCTCCTCCCCCATGCAGTTTTCGCCCCTTTCTCCCGTGCGTCCGCGGCCCTCGGTGCTGAGCCTCATCGGCAACACGCCCCTCGTGCCGCTGTATTTTCCGGAGGAGGAGATCACGATCTACGGCAAGTGCGAATTCCTCAACCCCAGCGGGAGCATCAAGGACCGCTTCGCCCTGGCCGCGATCGAGGACGCCGAACAGCGGGGCCTGCTGAACCGCGATTCGGTCATCCTCGAATGCACGAGCGGCAATACGGGCATTTCGCTCGCCATGGTCGGCGCGGCCAAAGGCTATCGGGTCAAGATCCTCATGTCCGACTCCGCCAGCCTGGAGCGGCGCCGGCTCATCCGGCAGTTCGGCGCGGACCTCGAGCTGTTCCAGGCAAGCGGCGGGTACGCCACCGGGATCGAGCTGTGCCGAAAACTGGCGGCCCGGGACCGCCGCCATTATGTTCCCCGCCAGTTCGAGAACCCCTTGAACGCCCACGACCACGAGCAGCACACCGGCCGGGAAATCCTCACCCAGATGAACGGCCTGGTGGACGCCTTCGTCTCCGGATACGGCACCGGCGGGACGATCACCGGCTGCGGCCGCGCGCTGCGGCTGGCCAATCCCGGAGTGAAGGTCGTCGTCATGGAGCCGTCCGAGGCGGCCATGCTCGCCGGCGAAATGCCCTGCTGCCATTTAATCGAGGGCGTCGCCGGCGGCTACGTGCCCCCGCTCCTGGCGTCCGCCCGGATCGACAGCGAGGTCAAGATCAGCAGCGCCGAGGCGCTGGGAATGGCCCGGCGCCTTGCGGGCGAATTCGGGCTTCTGGTGGGGACTTCCTCGGGGGCCAACACGGCCGGCGCCCTGCGGGTCGCCCGCGACCTCGGCGCGGGTTCCCGCGTCGTCACGGTCCTCTGCGACCGGGCCGAGCGCTATTTTTCGACCCGGCTTTTTCAGGAAGGCCACCCGGAAGCGGCCGCGGGCGCATCCTGAACGGCTCCGATTATTACTTTCGGCCTATGGGCAGGCGCCTCGCCAAACATTAACTTGATCCCCGCCGCCCCCTTTCACCCAGTCCCCTAGATTCCCGGGTCGGTCCAGCCTTTACCCCCCATGACCAGATACACCCGCCTTCTCCGATTGCGAGGGCTTGCCCTCGCGCTCGTCCTGCCGGCCGCAATCGGTTTTGCACAGTCGGCTCCGAGTTCCTCGCCGGCTCCCGACGCGCCCGATGACAACGCACCCGCGCCCCCGGTCGAAGAAACCAGTGCGATCCCGCTGCAGCTCAGCCCGGTCACCGTGCTCGGCTCGCACATCCCCTCGGTGGACGTCGCGGGCATCGCGCCGGTCATGACCCTCAGCAGCAGCTATATCCAGGCCTCGGGGTTCATGACCACCTCGGACCTGCTGAACAGCCTGGCCCAGATCTACGCCGGGGCGGGCGCCGGCCGCGGCAGCGTGCCCAACATGAACAACCCCGCCTCGGGCACGACCAACTTCTCGTTCGACTTCTCGACGTACGCGCCGGCTTTCGGCCAGAGCGGCGTCTCGGGCGCGAGCTTGGGCGGGCTCGGAAGCTCCGATACTCTCATCCTGATCGACGGACGCCGCACGGCGGGCTTTCCGATCGGCAACGAGACCAATCCCACCAACGCGAGCTTTGTCGACGTGAACACGATCCCGGTCGCGATGATCGATCACATCGAGGTGCTCTCGGGGGGGGCGTCCGCCATCTACGGGGCCGACGCGGTCGGCGGGGTGATCAACATCGTGCTCAAGAAGGACTTCAACGGCTCGGAACTCAGCTCGAGTTTCAAGACCTCGCAGCACGGCGGCGGCGCCGAGTATGACGGCACGCTGACCACGGGGGTGGCGAAAGGGAAGCTCAACGCGATGGTCATGTTCGATTACACGAAGGAGTGGGGGCTCAAGGCTTCCCAGCGGCCCTTCTCGTCGTCGGCCGATCACCTGGACCAGGGCGGTTCCGATCTGCGCCTGTCCTACGGGTTTCCGGCGACGGTCGAATCGGTGGGCGCCGGCTTTTTCGGACCGCCGCCCCTGAACGGGGTCACCGACGCGAACGGCAATCCCGTGACGATCGCCTTCGTGCCGGCCGGCCAGAATGGCACGGCATTGACGCCGTCCCAGTTCGTCGGACTCACAACCCCGGCCGGCGAATACTACCCCTATACCTACAATCCGCGCACCTTCGATCCCGCCCCGTACCTCTCGATCATCACCCCGGCGGAGAACTGGGCGACCCGGGCGCACATCGGCTACGACGTCTCGGACACCCTGCAGGTGTTCGCGGAAGCGACCTTCTCCCGGACCACCAGCGACTTCACGCTGACGCCTCCGTCCTTCGCCCCGGGCGGCGGGTTTTCCTTCGGTCCGTCGATCACGGTGCCCGCCTCCGATCCCGACAATCCGTTCGGCCAGGACGTCACCGTGGCCATGACCGACCTGAATTTCGGCCCGCGCGAGCAAAACGTCCGCACGGACGCCTACACCTTCGTCGCCGGCGCGAACGGCAAGGTCGCCGACACGTGGAACTGGAACGCTTCGCTGCAGTACGTCGTGAACGAGTCGCACGAGTATCAGACCGATCTCGACATCAACAAGATCAACGCCTCCTTCGACAATGCGGACGCAAGCGAGCGGTACAATCCGTTCGTGGGCGAGTATTCGGCGACCAACGCCGCCCTCTATCCGAGCCTGACCGACGTCGAAGCCACCATCGGATTCGGGAGCGAGGTGGACGCGCTGCTGGGCTTCGACGGGCAGCCGTTCGATCTGCCGGGCGGCAAGCTGGGGGTGGCCGGCGGGGTGGATTTCCGCCACGACCTGGACTCCAGCACCACGGACAACCTCGCCTACTACGATAACGAGCCCTACAGCTTCGGCGAAGCCAACACCTACCATATCTACGGCGAACTCGCCGTTCCCATTTTTGGCAAACCCAACCGCCTGCCCGGTTTCGAGCGCCTCGATCTCCAGTTGGCCGGGAGCTACGACGGCAGCGGGCCGTATCGGCGCGCCACGCCCCAGATCGGCGTCGTCTGGCAGCCGGTGGAGGCGATCATGGTCCGCGGCCGCTACTCCCAGGGTTTCGATCCTCCGACCCTGACCCAGTACGAGCAGGCGACGATCATCAACCAGCCGGGGTACAATTCCGTCATCGATCCCGAGCGCGGAGGGGAAACCAACAGCTCGTACACCGAGGAGCAGGGCTCCGACCAGAACGTTCAGCCGGAGACCTCGGACACCTACTCCCTGGGCGCCACCCTCAAGCCGCCCTTCATCCCGGGCCTGAGCCTAAGCGCGGACTACAGCATCACGACCCAAAGAAATCTCATCACGGCGTCCCTGTCCGACCAGGACATCGTCGACAACGAGGCCGCCTGGCCGAGCCGGGTCGTTCGGGGACCGGTGCCGGCCGGAGATCCCTACAGCGTCGGCCCGATCACCTTCATCGACGACCGGATCGCGAATTTCGGCGAGGAGAAATCCTCCGACATCCTCTACACCGTCTCCTACATCATTCCCTGGCGCCGGCTCGGCGACTTTGCGCTGGCGACCACCGTTGTCCGCACGCTGACCTTCGAGCAATATCTGGAGCCCGGGGTTCCGTTTCAAAGCCAGCTCGGCGACAC
>JBOHXF010000026.1:0-2508 GCA_050737455.1 Opitutaceae bacterium
GGCCACGTCCGCCGGGTAGCCCGGCTGGACACCGAGAACGAGCACGCCGTCGGCGCTCGCAAGCTGATGCTCGCGGGCGTATTGCCGGGTAACTTTGCGCACGCTGAGCCCCCAATGGTCGAGGAGCCCCTCCTCCCCAACCGCGCTTTCGAGCCGCTCAGTCACCACCATCACCCGCCGTACGCCGGAGCCTCCCTTGACGGTGAGGATCAGCTTCGAACCAACCGGCCGCGACGCGATCGCGTTCTGGATGGGCGGCAGCTCCTCCGGGAAGCGCCCGTCCACCGGCCGGCCGTCGAGCGCGAGAACGATATCGCCCACGTGCAGGCCCGCGCGGTCGGCGGGCGAGCCTGGATCGACGGCGTCGATCAGCACGCCCTGGTTGAGCGCAAGATCGTAAAAGCTTTCAAGATCCCGCAGCGCCGCAAGCCTGATGCCGATGGTGCTCCGGACGATGGCGCCATCCTTGACCAGCCCCGCCATCACGGTCCGCGCCGTGTTCGACGGGATCGCGAAGCCCAGGTTGTCGGCGCCCAGGTAGGCCCGCGACGTGATGCCGACGATCCGGCCGTCCGGCGTCACGAGGGGGCCGCCGGAATTGCCCGGATTGATCGCGGCGTCTGTCTGCAGCCACGTGTTGAAGTTGCCTGTCTCGTACCCGTCGACCCCGTCTTCGCTCTCGAAATACCGGTGCGTGTTGGAGATGATGCCGCGGGTCACGGTGCGCGTGAGGCCGTAGGGGGTGCCGACGGCGTAGACCGTCTCGCCGGGATAAAGATGGTTGCTGTCTCCGAATACGCCGTGGGAGAACGTCAGGTGCCGGCGACGCACCGCGGCCATGTCGAGCCGGAGCACGGCCAAATCGGTCCAGTGGTCCCAGCCGACGAGACGCGCTCCGACCTGCTCCAGGCTCGACAAGGTCACGCTGATCTCTACTGCCCGCGGGCCTACAACATGAGCGTTGGTCAGGACGAGCCCGTCGCTCGAAAGGATGACTCCCGAACCGATGCTCGCCTCGAAGCGCCGGGCTCCGTCGGAAAACGACATTTCCCGCACGTCGATGCGGGCGACCGAATCCAGCAGCCGCTGGAATCCCGGGCTCATGCCGATGTTGCGCGCCGCTGCCGCAGGGCTGACCGCCGCAGTGCCGACCGCCGCCGCGACGAGCCCGAGGACCGCGCCCATGATTGACCGCAGTTGCAAAAGCTTCACGATGAGCCGATCCACAAGATGTCCACGAATTGCACAGCGTACGATTTTCTGGAAATTGAGCGCCACTGGCAATCTTTCTGGGAGCGGAACCGAGCTTTCCGCGCGGATGACGCCTCCCCGCGCCCCAAGTCCTACATATTGGACATGTTTCCATATCCGTCCGGAGCCGGGCTGCACATCGGCCATCCCGAGGGTTACACGGCGACCGACGTCCTCGCCCGCTACCGTCGGGCCCGCGGCTTCAAGGTGTTGCATCCGATAGGCTGGGACGCCTTCGGCCTGCCGGCCGAACAGCACGCCGTCAAGACCGGCACGCACCCCGCGGCGAACACCCGCGCGAACATCGCCAATTTTCGGCGGCAGATCAAGGCCCTCGGCTTCTCGTACGACTGGGATCGCGAGATCGACACGACCGACCCGAAATACTTCCGCTGGACGCAGTGGATCTTTCTCCAGCTCTTCCGCCGTGGCCTGGCCTACGTGGACGAGCGGCCCGTCTGGTGGTGTCCGGAGCTGCGCACCGTCCTCGCCAACGAGGAGGTCGTCGAGGGCCGAAGCGAGGTGGGCGGCTTTCCGGTCGAGAGGCGCAACCTGCGCCAGTGGGTGCTCCGCATCACCGCCTACGCGGAACGGCTCCTGGACGGGCTCAAGGATCTCGATTGGCCCGATTCGACCAAACGCATGCAGGAGGCATGGATCGGGCGGAGCGAGGGCGCCGAGATCGCATTCGGCCTGGAGGATCCGGCGGCGGGCTCGGTGCGTGTGTTCACGACCCGGCCCGACACGCTATTCGGCTGCACGTATCTCGTCCTCGCTCCGGAGCACCCGCTCGTCGAAGCCCTGACCGCCCCGGAACGCCGCGAAGGGCTCGCCGCGTATCGCCGGCGGGCCGCGGCCAAGAGCGACCTCGAACGCACCGACCTCGCGAAGGAAAAGACCGGGGTGTTCTCCGGCGCGCACGCGCTTAATCCGGCGAATGGCCGGCGGGTCCCAATCTGGATCGCCGACTACGTCCTCATGGGCTATGGGACCGGCGCCATCATGGCGGTCCCCGCCCACGACATCCGCGACTTCGAATTCGCGACGGCTCATGGCCTCGAGATCCGCCGGGTCGTCCGCTCCCGGCCGAAGGACGGAGAAAAGCCGGAGCTGCCCTGGGTGGCCGAAGGCATCGCCTGCGATTCCTCGAATGGCGCGCTCTCCCTCGACGGGCTCCCGACGGCGGAGGCGAAGGCGGCCATGGTCGCCTGGCTGGAGAACGGCGGCGCCGGACGGCGAACGGTCAATTACAAGCTC
>JBOHXF010000027.1:0-8773 GCA_050737455.1 Opitutaceae bacterium
GATGCCTTTGGTCGTGCCGGCGAGCTTGAAGTCCATGTCGCCGAAATGGTCCTCCTCGCCGAGAATGTCCGTGATGGCGACCCAGCGGGCGATGCCGCCGTCCGGACCGGTCTCGGTGATCAGTCCGCAGGAGATGCCGGCGACCGGCGCGATGATCGGAACGCCCGCGTCCATGAGGGCGAGGCATCCGCCGCAGATCGAGGCCATCGAGGTCGAGCCGTTCGAGGCCATGATCTCGGAGGTGATGCGGATCGAGTAGGGGAAGTTGTCCTCGGGCGGCAGAACGGGCACGAGCGAACGCTCGGCGAGGGCGCCATGGCCGACTTCGCGGCGCCCGGGGGCGCCGAACCGGCCGGTTTCGCCGACCGTGAACGGAGGCATGTTGTAATGGAGGATGAACGACTTCGAGGTCGCCCCTCCGGTGAGGCCGTCCATGTCCTGGGCCTCCTTTGTCGGCCCGAGCGTGGTGATGACCAAACCCTGGGTGTCGCCGCGCTGGAAGAGCGCCGAGCCGTGGACGCGCGGCAGGACGCCGACTTCGCAGGTGATCGGGCGCAGGCTCTTCGCATCGCGGCCGTCGGCGCGCAGGCCCTGTTCGAGCACGGTGCGACGGTAGGCCTTGTACTGCAGGTCCTCGAAGACGACCGACAAATCGCTTTCGGCCCAGTTGCCTTCGCCGAGCTCGGCCTGAAGGACGGTTCTTGCCTCCTCCTTGAGCGCCTTGACGTTGGCCGAGCGCACCTGCTTCTCCTTGCCGAAGATCGCGGCGGAGATCTTGCCGGCGGCGACGCGTTCGATGATGGCGCGGGCCTCGGGCTTGGCGGCGACGAGGGCGAACACGGCCTTCGGCTTTCCGGCGACCGCGACCAGATCGCGGATGGCGCGGATGATCGGCTGCACGGACTGGTGGGCGAACTCCAGCGCCTCGATGAAGCGCTCCTCGGTGATCTGATCGGCCGAGCCCTCGATCATCAACATGTCCTTTTCATTGCCGACGTAGATCAGGTCCAGGTTCGAGGCGAACATCTGCTCGATGGTCGGATTGACCACGAACTGGCCGTCCACCTGGCCGATGCGCACGGCGCCGATGGGGCCGTTCCACGGAATGTCGGAAATGGCGAGGGCGGCGCTGGCGCCGTTCACCATGGAGACGTCGGACTCGTGGCTCTGGTCGGCGGACAGGAGCAGCCCGATGATCTGAACGTCGTTCAGAAAGCCTTCGGGGAAGAGCGGCCGGCAGGGCCGGTCGCACAACCGGGAGGTGAGGATCTCTTTCTCGGACGGACGGCCTTCGCGCTTGAAGTACCCGCCGGGGAATCGGCCTGCGGCGGCGTATTTTTCGCGGTAATCGACGGTGAGAGGGAAAAAGTCCTGGCCGGGCTTCACGGTCGAAGCGACGGTGGCGGAGACGAACACAATGGTTTCGCCCGCGGTTACGGTGACGGCGCCGTTGGCGAACTTGGCTAGAGAGCCGGTGGAAAACGTAAGCCCGCACTCGGGCACTGCGATGTTATGTTGCTGATTCATATAGCTTTGAAATGCCGGCGGATCGCCGGCGGAGTTGCGGCCGGCACGCATGCCGGCCGGGCTTTCGATCCTTCTCGTCAGAGACCCGAGAGATTTCCGTTCGTCGCCGGGGAGCGGGCGACGAGCGGAAATGTCCCGGCCCTGATGCCGAGGCTCGGTAACGAGGACGGGGGGCTCGCGGATCGAGCCCCCCGCCGGTTGAAAGCGCGTTATCTGCGGAGGTTCAACTTCTGGAGCAGCTCGTTGTATTTCGGGAGGTTATGCCTCTTGATGTAATCGAGGAGCTTGCGCCGCCGGCTGGCCATCTGGAGGAGGCCTCGGCGGGAATGAAAGTCCTTGCGGTGCGTGCGCAGGTGCTCGGTCAGATGATTGATGCGAGCCGTGAGCAGCGCGATTTGGACTTCACTGGAACCGGTATCTTTATCGTGGATTTTGTATTCGGCGATGATTTCGGGTTTGGCGACGTTAGGCATGATGATACGGTTGATCGGCACGATGCTGGCGGCCCTTGGGGGCCGCCTTGCCACCCGCTTCGCCCCAAGTCGTTTGGAAGCTCGGCCGGCAGCACCGTTGGGGACCGGCGGGGTGCCGGTTCCATCGTGGCAGGAGCCCGCAACCAGCGGAGTCCTGCTAACGGAAGCGGTTAAAATTTCAAACGGCGTGCCGGCGGGCAAGCGAATTCTTGCCCGGACGCACTCTATCCGGCGATGATGTGCAAATCTGTCACAGTCCGGGAGGACGGGAGCTGCTGGACCCGCCGAACGATCTCGGCGCGATTCAAAAACAGCTCGTTGCGGACCACCGAATGCGTCGCCGCGACGATGAGGCGCTTTCCCTCGATCCGCACCGGGTGGGAATAGACCGCGTTTGCCGCGCCGACGAGTTCGGGCCAAGCCTCGCGAACCGCGTCTTCAGGACCGGAGCGGCCGATCCTATGCTTGACCCTGATGTCCTCGAGCAGCTCGCCGATTTCGCGGGTGTCGCGCTTGCGCATGCGCGCGGGCTCATCGAGGGGGACCCCGCGGAACTCCCCGATGATCGCTTCGGCCTGCCGGGAAAATGGCTTTTTCGGAGTCGTCATCGGACGGGGGGCGGGGCCTGGCACTCGGCCTCGTAAAGGCGGCTGTAGCGGACAAGCGACCCGAACGCGGTGGCCCACGCGATGTAGAATCCCGGAAAGCCGTCCAGAAATCCCCGCTTGATGAAATACGCCCGCACGAATCGCCATGCGGGCCTCGCGACCGCCTCGGCCGCGGAGAAGCGCTGTCCCGCGTCGATCCGCCGGCGCACGAAGAGGTCGGCGTAAGGAGTGATCTTGGCCACGTGGCTCGACAGGGTCGGAAATGAATGATGGAGGAGCTCGCCCCGAAGGGTCGCGACCGGGCCGTCGCACACCAAGCGCTCATGGACGAACGGGTCCCCTCCCCAGCGCCCCCGGCCGATCCGCACCAGCCGCACGACGTAATCGGGATACCAGTCGCCGTGCAGGATCCACCGGTCGATGAACCACACCTTGCGCGGAAAGCGCGCCCCGGCGAAACCGCCGGGCTCGTCCGAGCCCAGGAAGTGTTCCAGGTCGTCCCGCAGCTCGGCGGACACCTCCTCGTCCGCGTCGAGGAAAAGGGCCCAGGGCCAGCGCGCGAATTCCATCGCGGCGTTCTTCGTGTCGCGAAACCCCAGCCAGGGAACCGTGCGGACGGACGCCCCGGCCGCCTCGGCGACCGCGGCGCTGCCGTCGGTCGTTTCGTTGAGGGCCACCACGATTTCCGACACCCAGCCCTGCACGCTGGCGAGGCAGCGGGGCAGATGCGCGGCCTCGTTGCGGGCGACGACGACCACCGAAATCGGCAAGGGGGCGGGCGGAGGGTTCATAGTTTGCCGAACAGCGAGCGGGGCGCCTGATAGAGGTAGCCGCAGGCGCGCCACGCCCGGACAAGGGCCTTCTTGCCGGAACCGGTGCGGAACACAAGGAGGTTGAGCGCGGCCCAGAGGGCGAAGGCCGGCGCTTTGAGGAGATTGGCGGCGAAGCGCCCCGCAAGGAAGCGCCTCCCGCCGCGCCCGCTTCCGCGGTCCGCGGCGGCCGAGCGGGCCGAGTCGAACGCGTGACGCGCCGCGTACCGGAACGTCGTGCGGCTGGCCGGCAGTTGATGCCTGACCGCCGCTCCGGGCGCGAACCAGACTTCGAAGCCGGCGGCCCGGATTCGCCGCACCATGTCGCTGTCCCCCCCGGAAAAATAGCTGCCTCCGGTGCGGTCCAGGCCCGTGTGAAAGAGCCCCACGCGGTCGAGCACGCTTCGGCGGATCGCGAGGTTTGCGCCCATCGGCGACTGCCGGTCGGTCAGCGGCCCGCTGTCCGGCCGGAACGCGAGTGGCGAATGCCATCCTGCGAGCCAGCGCGGCAGGCCGTCCGGGAATACCGGAATGACTTCGCCGCCCACGGCGCCGATGCGGCCCGAGGCGTCCGCCTCAAACGGCTCCGCCATCCGCGCGAGCCAGTCGGGTTCCACGAGGATGTCGTCGTCCGCGAAGAGCAGGAGCTCGCCCGCGGCCTCCGCCACCGCCCGGTTGCGCGCGTAGTCAAGTCCTTGGCGAGGCTCGAACAAGTACCGGGGGGCGGCCGGGCTGCCGGCAAAGCTCTCGACGACCGAACGGGTTTCGTCCTGCGAACGGTTGTCGATCACCAGGATCTCGTACCGCCCGGTTGGAAACGCCTGCCGCGAGACCCCGTCGAGCGTTTGCCGAAGGCGGCTGGCGCGGTTGTAGGTGGGAATGGCGACGGTGACCATCGGCGCGGGGATCTGACCGAGATCGGTGGCAGATACCGCAGCCTTCGTCGATTCGAGAGGGATTTCGATGAAAAACTCGGCTGGCCCGCCTTTCGGGCCCCGCATTCGCGGCGATCGCCGGTTTGCGGCTTCCCGAGCAGGGGCCAGCCTTCATCGCCCTCGGCGATCCTCGTGCGGAAGCCACCGATTGGACCGTGCCGCGGATTCGAGACCGGCCGTCGAATCGCCGCTCAACCGAGGCATTTCAGGATCCGCCAAACCCACCCGCTGGGCAGGCCCGAAAGGGGAATCCGGCCCAGCCGCAGGGCGCGGGCGAGGCCGGCCGGCCGCTGGGGAAAGCGCCGCGCGTATGCGAGGGCGGTTCGATGGCTGAAAAACCGGGCGATCCACCGGCCGAGCCGTGGGGAGCGGGGGAACTGCTCGCGGGCGATGCGCAGCCGCAGAAGGTGCGTCTCCCGGAGCATCCGCTCCCAACTGCTTTCCGTCCACTGTCCCACTGAGACTCGGTAGAAGGCGGCCGGCGTCCGCACCACCTCGACCGGTCCGGCGCATGCCAGGCGGTACCAGAACTCGTAATCGGCCAGGGGACCCCAGCGCTCGTCGAAGCCGCCGAGCTGAACCGCCAGCTCGCGCCGCATCAAGACCCCGGGAAATGGCGTCGGGGAGCTTTTGAGGAAGAACGCGGGCGCGTAGCGCCGGACCGAGACGCGGCGGGATGGCGCATTCCTCCCGGGCGGCGCGGCTCCCTGGACCGTCAGCGTGCCCGCGGCGGCCAGCCCGTCCCGGACGCGGGGGAGCACCGATCCCAGCCACCACGGATAGAGGCCGTCGTCTTCGTGCAGGACGGTGATCCACCGGCCCCGAGCCTCGCGCAGGCACCGGTTCCAGTTCGCTACGGCGCCCAATGCCGGCCGATTGGGCAGATACCGCCCGCGCCCTCCCGGAAACGCCTCGACGAGCCGGCGCGCCTCCGGGGTGTTGCCGTCATCGCACACGACAACTTCGAACTCGGCCGGCGCCGTCTGCGCCGCGATGCCGGCCAAGGCCTCAGCCAGCAGCGCGGGACGGTTGTAGGCTGGAATGCCGAAGCTGACGAGCGGGGCGTCCATCGCGGGAAGTTGGTCGTGTGGCCCGCAAGGGCTAGGCATTCCCGGCGGTCGCCCGTTTCCATTGCGCGCTCAAGGCCGCGAAGGCTTCATTCACGGTGATCCGCCGCACGCAAAGGCTCCGATAGGAGTCGGTCGGCGCGCACGTGCCGGGCGCGAGGCAGGCGGAGCCGCACGGGATCGTGGGCTGCACCACGAGGTGCCCCTCGCCGGACGGGCGGAACAGCGCCGCGTTTTGGGAGCCGTACAGCGCGACGACCGGCGTGCCGACCGCCGCCGCGATATGCATGGGGCCGCTGTCGTGGCAAAACAGGACGGACGAGACGCGGGCCAGCGCAGCGAAGCGGGGCACCGACAGCGGGCGGTCCCAAGCGAACAGATGGGTTTTCGCCTGGGAGCGGATGGCCGCGAGAATCTCCCGGTCGGCGGGGCCTCCGGCGAGAACCACCTGCGCTCCCAGTTCCTCCTGGGCGCGGTCGCACAGCGCGGCGAAACGTTCGGCGGGCCAGACCCTCCAGGCGCTTCGGCTCCCCGGATGGACCAGCAGAACGGGGCCGGCCGCGCCGACGAAGCGCTTCACCCAGGCGACGTCGGTATCGCGGGGCACGAGGCGCGCAGTCCCGGTCGTCGCCGGCACGCCGGCCGGCGCGAGCGCCTTCAGAAAATAGGCCGTTATGGACCGCGCCTCGTGCTCGTCCTTGGGATCGTCGACCGCGTGCGTGTACGCGCGGCGCCACTTGAGCGGATACCCTCCATGGTGGAGCCCCAGCCGAAAGGGGGCGGCGGTCCAGCGGGCGAGCGCCGCCGTGCCTTCGGTGTTGTCGAAATTGAACACGTGGGTGAACCGCAGCCGGCGCAGCCGCGCGAGGAAGCCCGGCCAGGCGGATAGCAGTCGGGGCACGATCAAGGTCTCCGTCACGTCGGGATTCAAGGCGAGGACCTCCGCGTATTCGGGCAGCGCAAGAACCCGAAGGGGGGCCTCCGGCCAATGCTCCCGCAGGCTGCGGAGCACGGGCCCCAGCAGGACGATGTCGCCGAGATACCGGCGGCGGATCACGAGGACCGAGGGGATCAGAGCGCGGGGAATCTGGATTTCCATCGGGATGCGTGAAAGCAAATTCCGCCAAAACGCAGCGGGCTGCCGACGAAATGAAGCCCCGATTTCCCGTGGACCAGCACGCTCAGGGCGCGAAGGCGCCCCGGCGCCGGAGAAGATTTTCCCACGGCTTGGCGAATCGGTGCAGGAGCCAGCAGAGGGCGTACGCGCCGCGTCCCAGCTTCGACCGGAGCAGCGCCTCGGCTTCGGCCGCCTCGGGGCCGCCCCGCGCCTCCTTGCGCGCGTAATGGATGTGCCGGAAAAGCCGGCGGCGGGCCGCCCAGCCCCGGGGTCTCGGCTCGGCCGAGCGGAGGAAGAACTCGTAGTAGCGGGCGACCAGGCGCATCGTCTCCGTGGAGGCCACCGAGGCGCGCCGGTTTGCGGCCGACATTTGGGAGGCATGCAGCCGGAACGCGCACAGCGGCTCGGGGGTATGGACGAGGCCGCCGCCGGCGAGCAGATGGAACCACATCTCCTCGTCGACGAGCTGCCGGAAGCTCGCGTCGAATCCGCGGCGGGCCGCGGCGCGCCGGAACATGACCGCCGACGGCTCGCCTACGAGATTGCGGTCCGCGCGCAGGCACCGCGCGATCACTTCGGGGCCGTCCCGGTACCCCGCCGGGCCCAGTTCGTCACGGACGGCCATCGTCGCGGAGCGCTCGTCCAAAAGCGCCCGCGCGCTGACCGCCAGGGCGGCCCGCGGCTCGCCGTCGAGCAGCGCGGCCATCCGCCCGAGCGCGTGCCGGGCGGGAAGGGAATCGTCGCCGAAGACGATTTTGACGTACTCGCCGCGGGCCTGTTCGAGGCACGCGTTCCAATTGGGAACCATGCCGAGGTTCGCGGGCTGGATACGGGCGCGGATGCGCGCGTCCCTGGCGGCGTAACGGGCGATGACCTCCGCGGAGTCGTCGTCAGAGGCGTCGTCGCTGATGATGAGCTCGAAGTCCGCGAAATCCTGCGCGAGCACCGATTCGATCGCCTCCGCGAGAAACCGGCCGTACCGGTAAGTCGGCACCAGGACGCTGATCCGGGGCGGATTCATCGGCCGGCCGGAGGCTCCGCATCCGGCGGGGATTGGGCGCCCGGCGAGGGGCTCGCCTGGGCCGCGTGCGCCATGGGCGTCGCCACGCGCGGTCAGGCCCGCACCCGCTGCCCGAGCTGCCGGTCGTACAAGGCGCGGTAAAGCCCGTCCTGACCGTACAGCGCCTCGTGTCCGCCCGAGGCGGCGATGGCCCCCTGCTCGAACACGAGGATCAGCGAGGCGTCGCGGATGGTGCTGAAGCGGTGGGCGATGATCAGCACGGTCTTTCCGACCATGAGGTGCTTGAGGGCGTCCTGAATCGCGGCCTCGCTCTCGCTGTCGAGGGAGCTCGTCGCCTCGTCCAGGATCAGGATGGGGGCGTTGCGCAGGAACGCCCGGGCGATCGCGATCCGCTGCTTCTGGCCGCCGGACAGCCGGGATCCGCGCTCACCGGCGGGGCTGTCATAGCCTTGCGGGAACTCGCGGATGAACTCGTGCGCGTGGGCGTTGCGGGCGGCGGCGATCACCTCCTCGCGCGAGGCCTCGGGGCGGCCGAGCAGCAGATTATGGTACAGGCTGTCGTTGAACAGGACCGGGTCCTGCGACACGAGCGCGATGTTGCGCCGCAGGTCCGACAGGCGCATCGAACGCACGTCGATGCCGTCGATCGTGAGCCGGCCCCGCGTGACGTCGTAGAATCGCGGCACAAGGCTCGCGAAGGTGGTCTTGCCGGCGCCGCTCGGGCCCACAAGGGCGCAGACCGTGCCGCGCGGGATCCGAACATCGAGATCCCGAAGCACGGGCACGCCGGGCTTGTACTCGAAGCCCACCTCCTCGAAGGCGATGTCGCCGCGCAGCCGGCCGACTTGCGCCGGGTTGGGCGGATCGGAAATCGGCTCGGGCTCGTTCAGCACCTCCTCCAGCCGCAGGAGCGAGGCGGACCCGCGCTTAAGTTCGTTGTTGATCGCCCCCAGCCGCTTGATCGGATCGTAGCTCAGGTACAGCGCCGTCAGGATGCCGAGAAAGCTGCTCGCGTGGACGCCGAAGCGGTAGGCGTAGACGAAGGTGACGGAGATGCCCGCGGCCGACAGGATCTCGATGCTTGGGGAAAGCGCCTGCGCGTACTTCACAACCTTCATCTGGGCGCGCGCGAGCGCACGGGCGAGACGGGCGAAGCGGTCCACTTCGATCCGCTCGAGCCCGAAGGCGCGGACCTCCTTCACCCCGGACAGGTTCT
>JBOHXF010000028.1:0-6954 GCA_050737455.1 Opitutaceae bacterium
GTCCGGATGGAATTGCTCGCCGGTCGGGAAGGTTTGTTTCCCCGCCGGGACCACCGGTCCATTGGCCTTCACGTCAAAGGTGCCCTTGACGATCCAGGTCAACGAATGGCCGGGGAAACCGAGGCGACCGGGCAAAGGAGCGGCCTGAAAAGGGGTTTGATTGACGATTTTCAACGCGGTTGCCGGAAAGATCCGGGAACGGGGCGACACCTCGACAGGCCTGCCGTCTTGAACAAGGCCGGTGCGGCGGCGGGAATTCCCCTTACTGCTTCCGGAACCCCGCCGGGCGCCGGCGGTCGAACGGCCCCGGCCGCGGGAACGCCCGGGATGCCGGCGGCATCGCCGATCTTCGCGGTTTCGACGGGCCCCTTCACTTAAAGCTTATCCTTAAAAAAAGGATTTCGCATCTTAATCGAACAGGCTGGTGATCCCGGCGGTTCTCAACGCGAACACCTCTTCGTTCAAAGCCTCTATTTCCGCCTTTCGCGCCACATCGGCCGCCTGGATTTGAGCCATGTCTTCTTCGAGCGTGCTGACTTGAGCCGCCGAAGGAGTCCCGGCAATCGTCACCGCGCCGCCTCCGATATCCGTATCCGGGCTGGCGATCTTCACCGTTGTGCCGGAAATCTTGATGTTCCCCGTGCTGTCGATGGTGATCGTTCCGCCGGGCGTCTTGAGGGTGACGGGATCCTTGGTCGTCTCGAGGACGATGCCGCTGCTGCTCAACGTGATTGAATTGATATCGCCCGCAGCATCATCGCGCACCAGCTTGAGGGCTCCCTTCTTCGTGTGGATGAGGGCGGTGTTCCCGGCCGCGCCGACCGCATCGGGGGCCGGATTGATGTCAAGCCTGGCCTCCCAACTGTCGTTATCGTGCAGGCTCTGGGCGGTCGATGCGGCGGAGGCCTTCCGCGCTTCGACCTGCACCAGGATCATGAAGACAAAGCTCAACGCTTCGGCCACGCCGGCGGCGATCTCCAAATCCTGCTGCTTCTGGAGCGCCGTTTGCGAGGTCGACGTGTCGCTGGCGGTGGAATAGGCGTCCACAAACGGCGCCATCGCCGTCATCAGCCCCGCGGCGGCTAGCGGAAGGGCCGCGGCGATCCCCGCAAACCAGGCGCCCGCCGTGGTCAACGGTTCATTCACCACCTTCACGGCCTTGCCTGCGGTGAGTTCGACGCCCTCGTGATCGGCGTGCATGATGGACGAGGCGGTGTCGTGATTGGCCGCGCCCACCAGATTGACCGCCTTCTCGGAGCTCAAGAGGATGATGCCCTTGGTGACCTTGTTGTCGTCGCTGTCGCTACTCTCGTATTTCAGGCCGTGGTTGGAAACAAACTGGGGGCCAACGTTGGCGGTCGCCTGGGTGCCGATCTGGACATTATACATTCCGCCCACATTTGCCTCCACATTGCTTCCCAGCACCGTTTGGACGTACGCCCCAAGGTAGGCCTGGATGGCCGAACCCGTGCCTACGCTGATTTGATCGCCCACCGTGCCCGCGTAGTTGTTACCTTGCGTCCAAAAGGCCGTGTTCCCCCCGTAGGTTGCTCCGCTCTGGCCGTTCGGGCAGTAGATCTGAATGTTTTCCTTCCCGGGCGTGGCGTCGAAGAGCAGGTGGTTGCCGAAATCGTCCTGCCAGACCCGCTTCGCTATATTGTCGGGCAGCTTCAACGGCGGCATGTTGGCCTGGTTGTAGACGCGGCCGGTCACGATCGGCCGGTCGGGATCGCCCTCCAGGAATTCCACGATCACCTCGTCCCCAATATGGGGAAGCGCCATGTCACCCCAGTTGGCGCTCGCCCACGCCTGGGAAACGCGGATATAGCAGGAGCTGTTCTGGTCGTTCGTTCCCTGCCGATCCCAGTGAAACTGCGCCTTGACCATGCCGAATCCGCTCGAGTCGGTGGTCACGAGCTGCCCCGACTGGCCCACGACGGTGGCGGATTGCGGCCCGTGGACGATGGGCTTCGGCGTGACCCGGGGCGTCCGGAACTGCACGTCAAGCCCGACGGCGGCCAGCTTCACGGCGTATTCGAACCCCTTGCCATAGTCGTCCACCGTTTCGAACGGGTTCGCCTGGATCGCGTGCTCCGCCGCCGTGGTGAGGTAATTCCTATTGAAATCGGCGCGGGGGTGGCCTTCGAGCGTGAAGCAGGCGCCGGCGCTGATGCCGCGCGCATCGCTCTCGCCGGAGTAAATCTCGTATTTCGCCTGCAGCTCCTCAAGGCGCATCTTGCTGTACCGCTCGTTCTCGTTCTGGGCGTTCGCGGAATATTCGTCGAAGGGGCTTTGCTCCCCGAGGTATTCGAACTGTTCCAGCTTGCTCTGGCCATGGCTGCGATCGCTGAAGGCCTTGGCCACCGCCAGCGCGCTCGGTGCCGTAAAATCGAAGTTGGTCGTCGTGAATTCGTCCGATTGGACCTCGTGCGTCACCGTCCAGCGGGTAACGATCTCCTGGACGCCCTCCGACGCGGGCCGATAGAGGAGCTTCTCGTAGCCCTGGTTTTGCTGGTGGGAGGCGGGCGAGTCGCAGAGCACGATCGAGTGCTTTCCCTCCTCGTGCTGGAAGTAGTAGTAGATGCCCTCCTCCTCCATGAGCCGGCTTACGAAATTGAATGCCGTCTCCCGGTACTGGACGCAGTAGCTCCATGTCCGATAGGAGCCATGGAGCCGGTTGACGACATCCGAAAATCCGAACTGCTGGAAGACCTCCTTGAGGATGTCGGGCACCTTCTTGTTCTGAAAGATCCGGCAGTTCGACGAACGCGTCAGGAACCAGAGCCAGGGCACGAGCGTGGCCGTGTACTCCGCCAGGGCACCCTCGAACTTGGTCTGGGAGAACCGGCTGATGTATCCGTTGATGCACCGGGGCTCGCTCCCGCGTTGCTCGAAATACAGAGTCACGTTCGCGCCGATAATCTTCTCGTGATCGATCTCGTGGTCCTCGCTGGAGAGTTCGAGGTGGTACTGGAACGGGCGGCCCAAGGCTTCGCTCCCCGTAAATTTCCTCAGCAAAAGAACGTCATCGCCGAGGGGAGTCTTGATTCGGACCGACCGATTCTGTTGTTTGTAGCTGGGCATGAGCGGCTTCGGCTTCGCGGGATTGGGCGTTGGGCTCCGTTCGGTCGGGCGGCGCGGCTCGCGACCCGTCGGGGCGGAGGAATGGGTCTTCCAGACCGCTATGGGGTAAGAGAGGGCCTTGGGCTAGGCAAGGGGAAACCTAGGCGCGGACACCCGAGAAGTTCTGCCCGAGCTCGCCGCCGAGGGTCGGAGGGCTGTGCGATTTCACCGCAAGCGCGATTTCGCGCGTGCCGGCTCAGTTTTCGCGGCGATCGGATCGCCGATCTTCCGGCCCATGGGTCCGCGGGATTCGGCCTGCGGAGCCGAACCCGTAATTTTTCGCTGGGCGGGACGGCGCAGTTTGCCGTCGGACGGATCCGGCGGATCCCGCGTGGCCGCTAAATGATTGCGGTTGGCGGCCGGCAGGCCAGCATGGGGGTTTATGCGCCGCGGCATACCCCTGATTCTTGCGGCCTTGGCGATCCTCCCCTCCGTCGGTCGCGCCGATCCCGGCGATGTCTCCCCGCGCGCGCCCGACGTGCCGGATCGCACGTTTTCCCTGGACGATTTTGGCGCCGTTCCGGACGGGCGCACCTCCGACACCGGCGCCTTCCGCCGTGCGATCGCCGCGATCCGGCGAGCGGGAGGCGGGAGGTTGGTTGTGCCCGCAGGCGCGTACCTCACCGGTCCCATCTCGCTTTGCGACCGTTGCGACCTGCACCTTGAGCGGGGAGCCACGATCCGGTTTTCGGACCGGCCGGGCGATTATCGCAGGGAAGGTCCACGCTTTAACGCGCAGATTGCCGCGCAGGGCCGCGACGACGTGATGATTTCCGGTGCCGGCGTCATCGACGGCCAGGGCGCGGCCTGGTGGCCGGCCGCCCGGGCGGCGCGCGACCCGGTGACGGGCCGGCAGTTGACCGGGCGGACGACCCCGCGGCCGCCCATGATCCTGTTCACGGACTGCCAGCGCGTCCAGGTGTCGGGCGTCACCCTGCGCGACTCGCCGGCGTGGACCTTTACCCTGGTGGGCTGCCGGGACGTGGAGGTGGACGCGATCACGATTCGCAATCCGGCCGATTCGCCCAACACGGACGGCATCGATCCGAAGGGCTGCCAGCGCGTCCTTATCTCGCGCTGCCTCATCGACACCGGCGACGACTGCATCGCTGCCGGAGGGGGATCCCGCTTTCCCGAGAAGGACGTGCTCATCACCGACTGCGTCTTTCTCCACGGCCATGGCTGCTCGATCGGCAGCGGGACGACGGGTGGGGTGCGCGATCTCACGGTCCGCCGATGCTCGTTCGACGGCACCGACACCGGAATCCGGCTTAAGTCCGCGCGCGACCGGGGCGGCTTGGTGGAGCACCTGACCTATGCCGATCTCACCATGCGCGGGGTGGGGCGGGCCCTTTCGATCAACAGCCACTACGAGGGGACGACGACGGATGTCATCGTGGACCCGCACGAGCCGCCGGTGCCGGTGACCCGAACCACGCCACGGTGGCGGGACATCACGATCCGGAACCTGACCGCGACGGGCGGCACGACGGACGCGGGCCTCATCGCGGGGCTGCCGGAAATGCCGGTTGAGAATCTCCTGCTCGAGCACGTGCGCATCGAGGCGCCAACCGGCCTCCGGATCGCGTACGCGAGGAACCTCGCGTTCAGAGATGTTAGGATCGACGTCCGCCGGGGCCCGCCCCTGATCGTGGACGGGACCGTCAGCGGGCTGACCCAGTCGGGGCCGGCGGCTGCCGCGGGGCCGCGCATCCTTTCGTTGTCGCCCGCGCCGGGCGCGTCGGGCGTCTGCCCGGACACGCCCCTGCGCATCGAATTCGACGAACCGGTGCGGCTTGCGCGGAAGGGCCTGATCCGTCTCTACGACGCGGCTGGCGGCCGGCTGATCGAGACGATCGATCTGGCGGCGCGCGCCCCGACCAAGGAGGTGGGCGGCCTCGCCGGATTCCATTACCGCCCCGTGATCGTGTCCGGCAGCGAAGCCGCGATTTATCCGCGGAACGGCGAACTCGCCTACGGCCGCGGGTATTATGTCACGGCCGATGCGGGCTGCTTCGAAGGCGAAGGCGGGCGTTCGCGGGCCATCGCCGGCGCCCGCTCCTGGCGGTTCTCCACACGGGGGTCCGGCCCGCCGCGAGGCGCTTCGCGGATCACCGTCGCGGCCGACGGGTCGGGCGATTTCTGCACCGTGCAGGGCGCGCTTGATTTCATCCCGAAGGGCAATACGGCGCCGGTGACGGTGTTCATCCGGAAAGGAACCTACACCGAGCTTGTGCATCTCGCGGACCGCGATCAAGTCACCCTGCTCGGCGAAGACCGGGCACAGACGGTCATCGCGTACGCCAACAATGCGGTGTTCAACCCGGAGGGACATCCGTATCGCCGCGGCGTTTTTCTCGCCGAACGCTCGCCGGGCCTCGTCCTCGCCCGTCTGACCGTCCGCAACACGACCCCGCAGGGCGGCTCGCAGGCGGAGGCGGTCATCCTTGGCGGCGGTCCGCGGGCCCGCTCGATGCTGCTCGATCTGGATCTCTACAGCCATCAGGACACGCTCCAGGTCGACGGGCCGGCCTACGTGAAGAACTGCCGCATCGTGGGCGACGTGGACTTCATGTGGGGCACGGGCCCCTGCTTTTTCGACCGCTGCGACTGCGTGGCCCTGCGGTCGGGGAGCTATTATACCCAGGTCCGCAATCGGGCATCGAGCCACGGTTTCGTTTTCGAGCACTGCGCGTTCGAGGGCTTGCGCGGGGTCATGGGCGGGTACTTGTCCCGGATTCAACCGGGCCGCTTTCCCCACAGCGAGGTGGTGCTCCTGAACTGCGTGTTGGGCGACAGCGTGGGGGTGGAGGGATGGCGGCTGCAGGGCCCGGGGCCGACGGGTTCGCTGCGCTTCTGGGAGTATGCCAGCCGCGCGCTGGACGGGGCGCCCGCCGACGTGCGCTGGCGCGCTGCGCCGTCCCGGCGGCTGAACGGGTTCGCAGACGCGCGTGCGGTCGCGAACTATTCCGCTCCGGCCTTCGTGCTCGGCGGCTGGAATCCGGAACCTGAGCGGCTGGCCCCGGCCACGCCTGACCGGCGCGGCGTCCCGCCCCGGATTCTCGGGCCGGCGAGCCGGTTGGCGCTCCTGGGCGCTCGGCCGTTCCTCTCGGTGGCCGCGACCGGCCCGGGCCCGTTTTCCTATCAATGGCTGAAGGACGGCGAACCGCTGGCCGGAGCGACTTCGCCGGTCCTGCGCATTGGGCCGGCCGGATGGTCCGACGCCGGCAGCTACGAGGTGACTGTGGCGGACGCAGCCGGCTCGGTGACGAGCGCTCCCGCGCTCCTCACCGTCGTGGCGCCCGACACGCCCCGGCCACCGGAGCTGCCCTCGATTCCCTGCGCGGTGTTCCCGGCCCCCCGGTACGGGGCGACGCCGGGCTCGCCCGATAACGCGCCGGCGATTCAGCGGGCGATCGCCGCCGCCTCCGCCGCTGGCGGCGGCATCGTCGAGCTGCCCGCCGCTTCCGGACCCTACCGTTCCGGTCCGATCGAGCTCGCCAGCCGCATTGAACTCGAGATCGACCCGGGCGCCACGCTTCAGATGCTGCCGTACGGCACCTATCCGCTCCGCGGGCCGGTGTACCCCACCTTCATCGCGGCGCACCGCGCCCACGATCTCGCGGTCGTCGGCGGTGGCGTCATCGACGGCCGCGGCGGCCTCTGGTGGAAGGCCTTTCGCGCGAATCGGAGAATGCCGCATCGACCATTCCTGATCCGTTTGGACCACTGCAAGGCCGTGCTCCTGAGTGGGCTCACCCTCGTCGACTCGCCCATGTTCCACGCCGCGCTCAACGCGGTGGACCAGCTCACGGTGTTTGACCTCAAGGT
>JBOHXF010000029.1:0-24260 GCA_050737455.1 Opitutaceae bacterium
CGCCAACGCCGATGTCCAGGCCGCCGACGCGGCGCGGGCCGACGCCCTCCGCCGAGCCTCTTATGTGGAGATCAAGGCGCCCGCGGCCGGGATCATCGGCGACAAGAACGCCGAAACCGGCAACCGCGTGCAGACCGGCCAGGAACTGTTCGCCTTGGTCGAACCGGAGGTGTGGGTCGAGGCCAATTTCAAGGAAACCCAGCTCGCCCGCATCCGGGAGGGCGAGCCGGCCGAAGTGACGGTGGACGCGATCCCGGGCCGGACCTTCCGCGGGCGGGTCGAGAGCATCGCCCCGGCAAGCGGCGCGGAATTCGCGCTGCTGCCGGCCGATAACGCCACGGGCAATTTCACGAAGGTCGTCCAGCGGGTTCCGGTCCACATCTCCCTCCCCGCTTCCGAGATCGCCCCGTATGCGGGCCGCCTCCGCCCGGGCTTGTCGGTCGAGGTCTCGGTCCTCGTCCGCTAGCCTGCATCCCTCCAACACAACACCGGTGAAGATTGGTCAAGATCTCCGGGTGCAAACGACCGAAGGCGACCGAGCTGTGCTCTGAGCGCGGCGCTGGGAGGATGAGACCGCTCTCGCCGAGGAGATTGGCCAAGGTTCGCCGGAAATTGCGGATGGATGCGGGCCAGGCCGCATGACTGTGCCGAAAACCTGGCTTTGAATTTCAAGGAGGCCGGGGCGCAAAAAAGCGCCCGGCCGCGAAGCCGGGCGCTGTGAGTTTCGCGGGAAGCGGAGGTTTACTCCTTCGAGGTCTCCTCCTCCTTCTTCGACGCCTCGTCGAGGATGTCGCCGAGGTTCATCATGTCGTTGCCCGCGGATCGCTTCAGCGCCTCGTAGGTCGCCGTTTCGGCGGCGAGCTGCTCGCTGCTGTAGTTGGCTGCCTTGATCGAGAGCCCCAGGCGGCGTTCGTCGCGGTCGATCTTGATGACGCGGGCGGCGACCGGCTGGCCCGGCTTCAGGTGGTCCTTCACCTTGTCGATCCGCTCCTCGCTGATCTGCGAGATGTGGACCAGGCCGTCGATGCCGTCCTTCAGTTCGACGAAGGCGCCGAAGGAGGTGACCTTGGTCACCGTGCCCTGGACGACGTCGCCGATCTTGAAGAAGCTGTCGATGTCCGACCAGGGATCGGTCGAGAGCTGCTTCATGCCCAGGCTGATGCGCTGCTGCTGGGGATCGACGTCGAGCACGATGGCGTCGACCTCGTCGCCCTTCTTGAGCATTTCGGACGGGAGGTTGACCTTGCGCGTCCAGCTCATGTCCGAGACGTGGACCATGCCGTCGATGCCCTCCTCGAGTTCGATGAACGCGCCGTAGGTGGTCATGTTGCGGACCTTGCCGCGGACGCGGGCGCCGATCGGATAGTTGTGGCGCACCATGTCCCAGGGATTGGGTTCGAGCTGGCGCAGCCCGAGCGAGATCTTCTGCTCCTCCTTCTGAATGCCGAGAACGACCGCGTCGACTTCCTGTCCGACCTTGAGCAGTTCGGAAGGCTTGGTGATGCGCTTGGTCCAGGACATCTCGGTGATGTGGACGAGTCCCTCGACTCCGGGCTCCAGCTCCACGAACGCGCCGTAGGGGACGAGGTTGACCACCTTTCCGCGGATTTTGGCGCCGACCGGGTACTTGCGGTCGATCTCGTCCCACGGATTGCGCGTGGTCTGCTTGAGGCCGAGGGATACCCGCTCCTTCTCGCGGTTCACCTCGATGATCATGACCTGCACCTCCTCGCCCTGCTTGAGCATTTCGGACGGATGGGAGATCCGGCCCCAGCTCATGTCGGTGATGTGAAGCAAGCCGTCCATGCCGTCGAGGTCGATGAACGCGCCGAAATCGGTGAGGTTCTTGACAACGCCCTTGCGGATCTGCCCCGGCTGGATGGAGTCGAGCAAGGCGCGGCGTTTCGCCGTCCGCTGCTCCTCGATGAGCTCGCGGCGCGACAGGACGATATTGCGCCGGTCGAGATTGATCTTGAGGACCTTGAAATCGTAAGTTTGTCCGACGTACTGATCGAGGTTCTTCGGAGGCTGGACGTCGATGTGGGAGGCCGGCATGAACGCGTCGACGCCGATGCTGATGATGAGACCGCCCTTGACCTTGGCCTTGACCCGGCCGGTGGCCACGGAGCCCTCCGGGAACCGTGTGAGGATGTTGTCCCAGTTTTTCTTCTGCTCGGCCTTGTCGTAGGACAGGATGGGGCTGCCGTTCTTGTCCTCGAGTCGTTCGACGAGAACTTCGATCTGCGAGCCGACCTGAAGCTCGCCGACGTCGAGAAATTCCCCCGCGGGGATGACGCCCTCGGATTTGCCGCCGATGTCGACGACGACTTCGTTCTGGCGTATTTCGGTGATGGTGCCCGGGACAATCGCGCCTTCCTTCAGCTTGTCGAAGGACGACTGCGCGAGCAGCTCTTGCATGACGGAACTCATAGCGTGCTGACTGACGATTCGGGGGACGGGAGCCTGCTCCTGAGCGCCTGCCCGCCCGGCGGCCTGGCGGCCGCGGGTTGACGGTTAGACTTTTCTGTTTGAAGCCGGCGGGAGCATGCGGCCGACACCGGCTTGACCACTACGATGGCCGCGAAGGGTCAGCGTCGCATTCCCGGAGCGCTCCGGCAAGGACATTATTTTCCGCGGGCACCCCGGGGCGCAGGTCGGCGCCCGCTCTGAACGGCGCGGCCTCGTGACGCTCCGTACGTAGGAGGTCCCGCGAGAATAAATCCGTCCTGCTCCCAACGGTCCCGGCCCCGCCTCGAAAGCTCGAACACCGCTGGCCGGCGCCCGCCGACATTCCGAACTCCAGCCTTCTCAATTCCTTAAACAAAGCCAAAGGACGTTCGGCGCCGCCCGTCGCCAGGGCGGCAAAGCCGTCGCGCGCGAGGCGGCTCAGCGCGACCCTCGTGGCTTCGGAGGCGATTCGGCGCCAGGCTCCGACTTGGCCGGCGGACGCCATGGGCAGATAGTCGCGTAGGAATTCGATCAGAAATTGCGGCTGATACGCCGCATAGGCATGGGCGCAGAATCGGAAGAGCTCCAGGTGGAACGGCTGCAATCGGACCTCCCCCTGGGTTCCGCGCCAGGACCGGGCCAATTTGAGGCCGTCCTCCGCGGCATCGATCGCCTCGTCGAGCCGCGCCCTCTCGTCCGTATCATTGAGCGAGGACGTCCTCGCAAGGAGCGGGCCGGCGGCCAGGCAGCACAGATGCCGGGCCTTCAACCCCGCCGCGGCGGCCTCCGGATCGCGCTTTTCAGCAACGGCAGCCCGGTCGATGGCCGCCCGCGCACAGACCAGCGCCCCCTTCCGGTCCCCGATTCGAACCCGCACCTCCGCCCGCCCCGCCCAGGCGGCCGCGGCCAGCCGGGCGGCCGAGCTGTCGTCTGCGATCGCCGATGCTCCTCCCGAATCCAGAAGGTCGAGCGCGCGCGAAAAGGAACGTAGGGCTTCGCGCAACTTCGGCGCCGATCCTTCCGCAACGAGCGTCGCGCCGCGATTGAGCCAAGCGATGGCCAGCCGCCGCCGCATGAGCTCGCCGAAGGATGGCGGGCCGCCTTGGACCGCCGCCGGCATACGCCGCCTTCCGCGTGGGAACAGGCTGCCTTCGGCTTCCGGCGCCCGGCCGCCGACCCGTGGTTCCGGCGGGGAGTCGACGAGGGACAGACTACCCAAGGATTCCTCGCTCCGGGTGCCAGGGTCGCCGAGGGGCAGCCTGTTCCCGACAGCGGGTCCGAGCGCGGCCGCCAGAAGGGTAATCGCCCGGTTGTAAGCCGCGATCGAAGCTTCGCCGTCGCCGGGTGCGCGGCGGCGCGCAAGCGTGTCCGCTCTTTGGATGCACACGCCCGCAAGATTGTAGCGGTAGAGGGGATTTCCCCCGGCCGCCAGCGGTTCACGCAGGCGAAAGGCGAGATCGAAGCAGGATAGGGCCGACTCCAGGCACGGTTGGCCCCCCTCGCAAAGCATCGCCATTCCCCGATGCATCCAAAAAGAGGCCTCTCGGTCCGATCGCACAGCTTCCGTCATTGGCAATACATTAAACATCAGGCCATAACATATAATGAGATGAAATCCCAGTCTCATGTTTACCAATTAAGTTTGAGACTCAACCTCAAAACAGTGCGTCCCACCGATCAAGAACCCGATGACCCTCGAGGCAACGTCCAGCGGACGGTCAATGCGTTGGCCGTCCTCATTGCTTCTCACGGTGCGGCTTCGGCGATGCGGGCGCAGGCGATCGCGCCCACGGCCATGGATCCTTTGGTCGCGGTCAACGAGGAGCCGATCCAATTGCCCGCCCAGGTCACGACGGAGGGGACGCTCGGCGACGAGGATGTTTCCTCCCCGAAATACACCCGGCCCATCGCTGACGTGCCGCAGACGGTGGAGGTGATCACTCCGGAAGTCTATGGCCCGCAAGGCGCCGTTTCGTTGAGCGACGTTCTGCGCAACACACCGGGGATCACCTTCTTCGCCGGCGAGGGCGGAAGCGCCAACCACACGGGAGGCGATTCGTTCTACCTGCGCGGCTTCGACACCTCGGACAGCATTTTCGTCGACGGCGTGCGTGACGAAGGCCAGGCGACGCACGACCTGTTCGACGTCGAACAGGTCGAGATCTTCAAGGGCCCGTCGCCGGACAATGGCCGCGGCGGAACCGCGGGGTACGTGAATCTAGAGAGCAAGCTGCCCCAAGCGGAACCGCTCGCGGAGCTGGATTACATGCATGGTTTCGGAGCCGAGGGTTCGCTGGCGAGCGATCGCGCAACCTTGGACCTGAACGAGCCGCTGACGGGCGGCCCCGTGGCTGGCACCGCATTCCGGCTGAATCTGATGGATCAGGAGGGAGGCGTCCCAGCCCGCCAGCATGCGGAGAACAACCGCTGGGGGGTGGCGCCATCCCTCGCGTTCGGCCTCGGCAAACCCACCCGGCTTTTCCTTTCGTACGAACATCAGTACGAGCACAACCTGCCCGATTACGGCCTGCCCTCGACCGTGCTGGCCGGCCTCGTGCCGACCGGCTCGCCGGGCTTCTACTCGCCGGGCGCCGATCTCTCCGGCTACTACGGATTCGCAAATTTCGATTACGAGCATGTCACGCTCGATGCGATCACGGCACGGATCGAGCATGACTTGGCCGCAGGGTTCACCCTTAGCAACCAGACCCGTTACGATCGGACCGGCCGGCGAGTCGAATCCAGCGCACCTAGCGGCTCGGTGACGCTCGCGCCGAAAGGCGAGGCCGCCATCAGCCAGGGAATTTACGAGACCGACAACGAAATCCTGTCCAACCAGACGAATCTCGCCGGCCAGTTCCGCACGGGCCCCGTCGAACACGATCTGACCACCGGACTGGAGCTGAGCCGGGAGACGGCGGACAATCCGACATGGTCGCTCGTGCCCCTCGGCACCCCGAGCCCATCGTATCTTCTCGACATCTATCGGCCGGACAACTTTCCGGCGGCGCTGTTCGATTACGATCCGCACCAGACGGGCGCCGGGACCTGGACCCGCATCGATACCGAGGCGCTGTACGCCTTCGATACCCTGAAGCCCCGCGGGTGGTGGGAACTCGATGCCGGACTCCGGCTCGAACATTACGCCATCGACGAAACGAGCGCCGTGGCCGCTTCGCCGGCGATTCCCGCGTTCCCGGGGAACCCCGCCACCGCGGCGATCCCCGCCACCGCGGCGGTGGCCGCGGGCGCCGCCGTGCCCGCTTCGGACACCGAACTGGGCGCCAACGACACCCTCCTGACCGGCAAAGCCGGGTTGGTGTTCAAGCCATCGAAGAACGGCCGCCTGTATGTGTCCTATGCCGAGTCCGACCAGCCCCCCGGCACGTCGAGCTCGACGAACGCTCTGTCCACCAAGACCACGAGCGCAGACAATCCGCTGTTCGCACCGGAAAGGGCGGAGGATTATGAACTGGGCGCGAAATGGCAGTTTTTCGACAGCCGGCTGTCGACGGCGGCGGCCTTGTTCCGGAGCATGAACCGGGACGTTCCCGCCGCCGATCCCGTGACGGGCCACGTGAGCCAGACGTCCGACCAGACGGTGCAGGGCGTCGAATTGAGCGTATCGGGCAAGCTGACGCGGGACTGGCTCATTTACGCGGGATATTCCGCGATGGAAGCCGAGGTGTCCGACGAGATCAGCACGAACGCGCAGGGGCTGACGCTGCCGCTGCTCCCTCGGGAGTCGGGGAATCTGTGGACGACGTACGCGTGGCTCAACAAGCGCCTGACGGCCGGCGCCGGCCTGCAGTACATGGGAGACACCGAGCGCCTGCAGGCCACCGGCTCCCCGGCCGCGACGACCTTTGCGAACGGCGTCCCGTCATTCTGGCTATTTAATGCGATGCTCTCCTATGCCTTCGACAAGCACCTGACGCTCCGGCTCAACGCCGACAACCTGGCCAACCGCGAATACATCGCGAGCCTCAACAACAACGGCTACCGGGTGAACCTGGGCGCGCCCCGGGTGATCCAGCTCACGGCCGAACTCAGATTTTAGAGTGAAGGGCCCACATACTGACTCCCGCCAGAGCCGCCGCCCCCGGTACAGTTTGCCTCCTCGCCGGAGCGGCATTTGTCAGGAGTTGGTACGTGACTCTTGATCCGCGCACGACCCTTGATCCACAAAGCAAGCAAGTATTGCCAGTCCTCCCATCATGATCCTCGAAATTCCCGACATTCTCACGGCGCAGCAGGTTGCGGAAACCCGCGGGCTGCTCGAAGCGGCGGAGTGGGTGGACGGCAAGGGCACCGCCGGCCATCAGGCGGCTCAAGCCAAGGAAAACCTCCAGATTCCCGCGGAACATCCGACCGCGCGCCGAGTCGGCGAGGCGATCGTCGGCGCCCTGGGCCGCAACCCGCTGTTCCTCTCGGCGGCCCTGCCGCGGCACGTTCTTCCGCCCATGTTCAACCGCTATTCCGGCGGGCAGCATTTCGGGACGCATGTCGACGGAGCGATTCGCCCGGTCCCGGGGACGGGCCACCGGCTGAGAACCGACCTTTCTGCCACGCTATTCTTCGCGGAGCCGGAGGAATACGACGGCGGAGAACTGGTGATCCAGGACACGTATGGGTCGAAGACGGTAAAACTGCCCTCCGGGCACATGATCCTTTACCCTGCGACCCGCCTGCATCGGGTGGCCCCGGTGACGCGAGGCGCGCGCTTATGCTCGTTCTTTTGGATCCAGAGCCTCGTTCGCGACGATAACCGGCGGACGATTCTCTTCGATCTCGACGTCGCGATACAGCGCCTGGGCGCCGCCCATGCCGGGGAGCCCGCGCTCGTCCAGCTCACCGGCGTCTACCACAACCTCCTGCGGCAGTGGGCCGAAATGTGATGGGCTCGTCTGGGCTGGGACGCGGGCCTTCGACAGTCCGGTCCGGACGGGCCGACGCCCGAAACCGATGCCATCCCACCTGACCTTCGGTCAGGCGAGCCGATCCAGGACCTCTCGCACCATCTTGATGAGCGCGGGTGCGGCAAACGGCTTGCCCAGGAAGTCCCGCACGCCAAGCCCTGTCGCACGGCCCACGCGGTCGCTGTCGTTAAGGCCGCTGGTCGCGATGATTCTCGCGGCCGGGTTCACCGCAAGGATGCCTTGGATGGTGGCCGCGCCATCCAATCCCGGCATCATCATGTCCGTCACGACGGCCGCGACCTCCCCTGCGCGCTCACGAAAAAGCGCGATCGCCTCCTCGCCGTCGGAGGCCGTCAGCACCCGGTAGCCGAAGCTTTCGAGGGCGCGCTGAGTCACGCTGCGGATGGCGGGCTCGTCGTCAACAACCAGCACGAGTTCCCCGCTTCCTCGCGGCAGCGCAGCCGCATGGGCCGCGGCGGGCATCGGCGGAGGCGCCGTCTCGGCGGGGATGTAGACTTCGAAACGGCTCCCTCCTCCCTCTTCACTCGATAGCTCGATGAAGCCGTTGTGGCGCTCCATGATCGCGTGCACCGTGGCAAGGCCAAGCCCGGTGCCCTTGCCGAGCTCCTTCGTCGTGAAGAACGGCTCGAAGATGCGGTCCCGGATTGCGGGCGGGATACCCGCGCCCGTGTCGCTGACGGTAAGGATGACGTACGGCCCGGGTTTGACGTCCGGCCGGCCCGCGGCGAACCGCGCGTCGATCGTCACATTGGAGGCCCGCAGCGTCAGGACACCCCCGCCGGGCATGGCGTCCCGGGCATTCACCGCGAGGTTCAGCAAAACCTGGTGAAGCTGCGTCGGATCCCCCCGCACGCGCCAGACGTCCGCCGAGAGCTCGGCTTCGATGCGGATGTCCCGCGGAAAGGTCTCCCGGATCATCGCGCCAAATTCCCGGAAGATATCGCCGAGCTCGATCGCGACTCTGGGTCCATCGATGCCTCGGGCGAAGGCCAGCACCTGGCGCACAAGCCCGGCCCCGCGCTTCGCGCTCGAGTCAATCGTCTCCAGGAGATGCAGCTGCTCGGGGTCCCCCTTGGCTCCCGCCGCCAGCAAGTCGATCGACATGAGGATCGGGGCAAGGATGTTGTTCAGGTCGTGCGCGATTCCGCCGGCCAGCGTCCCAATGCTCTCCATGCGCTGGGTCCGCAGGAGGCGGGCCTCGAGCTTCTTGCGGTCGGTGATGTCGCGAAAGCTCCATACCCGGCCCGTGATGACGCCGCCGAGGCGCTGCGGCTTGGAGTAGCGCTCAAGAACCCGGCCGTCCTTGAACTCCAGCATGTCGAAGCTCTCAGCCTCGGGCCGCGCGTAAAGCTCGCGCACCTTGCTCAGGAACGCGTCGGGCTCCTTGAGCGCCGCCAGCACGAATGCAACGGCCTTCTGGTCGTCTCGAGCCGCCAGGACTTCCTGAGGGATGCTCCACATATCGGCGAACGAGTGGTTGAATTTGGCAATCCTCTCCCGGCGGTCGACCACGAGGATGCCGTCCATCGTCGAATCGAGGGTCGCGTCGAGCAGCGAAAGCGATTCCGCAAGTTCGCGCTGCGCACGCTTTTGTGCGGTGATGTCGTGGAACATCCAGACGCGGCCGTAGTGCCGCCCGTCGCGGCCGATGACGGGCGAGGAGTAGCGGTCGAGCACAGTGCCGTCCTTGAATTCGATCTCGTCCCGACTTGTCTCCAGCGGATGCGAGTAGAGGTGGACAACCTTGGAAACGAACTGCTCCGGATTCACAGTCCGGTTCATGACGAACTTGACCTGGGCCTCGTCGTCGCTGTTTTGCGAGATTTCAGGAGGGATCTGCCAGAGTTCGATGCAACGGCGGTTCTGATAGATCTTGCTGCCTTGGTTGTCCACGACCAGCATGCCGTCGCCGGAGCAGTCCAACTGCGCTTCGAGGAAGGCCGTTTTGGCCCGCAATTCCTCGTCAACCGCGCGGCTCGCGGTGATGTCCCGCCCGGTGCTGACGAAATGGACGACTTCCCCTGCCGGATTCTTGATCGGGGTGACGGTCACGGAGACGACGAGCGGGCCGCCGTCCTTGCGCCGATTGACGAATTCACCGTGGAACACCTGGCCCGCACATATCCGGCGCCAGAATTCCTCGAAGTGTCGTCCCGGGTGGAAATCGGATTTGATCAGCCGCGGCGTGCGTCCGAGCGCCTCGTCACGCGGGTAGCCCGTCAGCCGGGAAAACGAATCGTTGACATACCGGATGATCCCGCTCCGGTCCGTGACCATGACCATGTCCGCCGTCTGCTCCACCGCCGCGGAAAGGAGTGCGGGCAGGCCTTCCGGCTCGGCGCGCTCGGACAGTCCGCTGATGACGCTGTCCGGCATTGGGTTCACGGGGGGTATATTTACAGCCAACCGCAGTCACGCTGGGTCCAAAACTTATCATCGGCCAGGCTGGGTGCGCCTTGAGCCGAGAATGCGTCGGCGGGGCCGCCTGAGAAGGCATAAGGATATCGGCGGAGCGCCGCCCATGGCTTTCCCCGCTAGTCATGAAATTCCACTAAGTACATGGGCGTCCATCAGATCGGGTCCCTTGTCAGTCTATCTTCCCTTCGCAATGCTGGTAGAAGGGTATCAATCCGGGCTTTCGTCGGGTCGGAGCTCGGCCACCGACCACTTCGAACTGCGCAAAGCCAAAATCCCCGAAGCGGGCGATGGCCTCGGACCGCTCACCGCACCCGCGCTCTTTGGCGCCGGAGCGCCCACATCGAAGACAATCCAAGCACGCCCTGAACGCAGCCTATTGCCAGACCGACGATCCAAGCCCAAATCCAACGTTCACCTGCGATCAGCAGAATCACGCTTTCGACGGCGATCAGCACGCCGGCCGCCGCGAAGATCGCGCTGACGATCATTCCCTGGCTCATGGGAAGCCGGAGCAACAGCGATTTGCCGATCTTCCGGTGCACGGAGATGGCCTGCATTTCCGATTTCATCGAGCAAGGATCGCCCAAGTCCATTGCGACTCAAGATGGAAACCTGCGCTCAACCCCGGGTCAGATCCGAACCTTGACCACGATCTTCCTGACCGGTGAGCCATCCCCGGCCAGGCAGCCGGGTTTGTGCGCGTCCTCGGGGAAAAGGATCGCGAACGAGCCCGCCCCGCATCGGAGGGACGTGCTCGCGGGCGGATCCTCGTAGAAGAGAATGTCGTTCTCCGCGTCATAGGCGACGACCGGCTTCATCGCTCCGGCTTGCGCCACGAAGATCGTCTCGGCTCCCGACGCGACGTACTGGATGTCGATATTTCGACGATGGGATTCGAAGCGCTTTTCCGCCGCGGGGCCGGTGTCGTATGCCTGCACGAGCGCATAGAGATCGTCGCCGTCGATCGGATGGCGGCCCAGTTCCGCTCCGGCTGGAAGTTTCACGAGCCAGTCGAGTCCGCGGCCGAGGCGCGGATGCAGGCTGCGGTACCGTTCGGCTTGGCCGAGCAGATCGAGAATCATGGCCGGATGACCCGACTCCGTCGGGCCGGTCCTGGCAAGATTGTTCGAAATGCGGTTAGAAAAGGCGAAAAATAACTTGCTCGGTTTCATGGCGCTGTCCGCCAGCGCCCGGGATCAATTCGGATCAAGTTATCGTTTCGCGACGCCTTACCGGAAGCAGCCCGGCATTCACGCATTAAGCGGAAACCGCGGCTTTGCCGCGTCCACGTTCAGTCAACCTTCCCATGGGATTGCTTTTCGGTCATGCACCCGTCCGAAAGCGATCAGGGCACCTCGTGCGGAATCCCGTCGAAGACGACGATCCGTCCGCTGAGCAGCCGGCTCACAGATTCGAGCGGCGAATGGGACGTCAGGATGAACCGGCTAAGATAGCCCGGCGCGAGCCGGCCGAATTTCTCCTTGTATGCCAGCCGGCTCGAGCCGGTCCCGGTCGCCGCATTGATCACCGCCCAGGCCGGCAATCCGGCGCGTTCCATCAGCTCCATTTCGCGCAGCAGGCCGGAACCGTGGGGCACGCCATAGGATCCGGCGTCGCTGCCCGCGACGATCAGGACGCCCATGGCATGCGCCTTCATGAGGCTGGAGGCGTGCCCTTCCAGAATCCGCTTCAGGTTCCCGACGATGCTCCCGTCCCAGCCCATCCGATCCGCGTGGTCGACCTGGGCCTGCACGGGCGCGAAAGTCGGCACCCATGCGATGCGCCGGTCCCTCAGCATCGCGAGCTGGTCGTCCCGGATGAAGTAACCGTGTTCCACCGAATCGACCCCGCCCGCGATCACCCGGTCGATCCCCGCATCGCCGGAGGCGTGCGCAAACGTCTGACGCCCGAGGCTCCGCGCCGCCGCCGCCAACTCCGCAATCTCATCGGCCGTCATCTGCGGCTCGGACGTCACAGCCCCCTTCTTGAAATTGATGATGCCGGTGGGGATGAGCTTGATCCGGTCGGCGCCGGCCGCGACCCGCGCCTCGACGCAGGCCCGCGGCGAGGGGTAATCCTCAAGCGGCCCGCCCATGAACGCGCCGTAGCGGCCCCGGTGATGGATGGCCGCCCCGGGGCTTTCCAGATAAGGCATGAGCGGCCGCGCCGGTCCGGAGCAAAGCCGGCTGAGAGCGAGCCCCACCCCGTCCTTGTCCCCCGCGTCCCGCACCGCGGTCACGCCCCAACGGACGATCTCCGCCAGCCGCCCCTTCGCCTGCTCGAGCAATTCGGCAGGGGACAGCTTCAGATGCGCTTCGCGTTTCGCCGCGTCGAGTTCGGCGCCTTCAAGAAACAAATGGGCGTGAGCCTCGGTGAGACCGGGCAGAAGCGTGTGGTCCGGGGCTACGACGTCGGGCTCTGTCTGACCCGGCCGGAGCCGGTCCGGCGGCGGCTTGCGTCCGCCGCTTCCGACGAACCGAATTCCAGCCGCGTCATAGACGATGTGCGCGTCCCGCAGCGGCTGGCTGGCCGCCCCGTCCGCCAGGGTGCCGACGTGGAGCCAAACGGGCTGTCCAGCGGTGGCAGGGGGTATTTTCATCGGCTGGATCAGCCCGGATGTCCGGTGCCTTCGCCCACGGAGCGCGCCGGCGCGCGAACCTCAAGCCCCGGAGCGAAACGGAGGGTGAGCCTGGACGCAGGGCGCCGGGCGAGGCATGCGGCCGGCTTGTTCATCTCGCCTGGCACCATGGCAAGTCCATGCAGGTTCAGTTTGGTTGGCGCGGAGAACGGCGGGGATCTCACGAATCGGCCGGCAATCCTTCAGCGCAGATCGCCATGATCGCCTCGGCCTGACGAAAGCCGGCGGTCTCCTGCGTTTCCCCGTGCGCGGCGCGGCCCTGCGCCAGCGCCTGGCGCAGCTTGCCCACCATGGGGTGATCCGGCGGCAGCGGGCCCGGCTTTTTCTCCGGGTTGGCGAGCGCGAAATCGAGCCCCGTTTCCATGCCGAGCGTCAGGTAGGCGTTCTCCAGCTCCTCGCGCACGCCCTTTGGCGTCCCCCAGGCGAAATTGGACAGCCCCACCACGAAATGCACCCCCAGCAGATCGGGATCGTTCCGAATGAGCCGCATGGCATCGAGGCCAATGTTGACCAGACCGTACGTGTCGGCGCCCACCGGAGCGAGCCCGGGATCGATGATGATCTGATCGGTCCGCCGTCCGGCCCGGGTCACCAGCCGCTCCACGAAATCCTTCGCTGCGGCATGGGCGTCGGCCGCGCACAGGCACTGCGAGGTCCCGCCGGGCACGAAGTGCTCCGACGCCATCACGATCACATGGGTGTCGTAGGCGCGCACGAGATCGATCAGGCCGTCCAGCCGTTCGCGCGAGGCGGCGACCGAATTGATGATCGGCGGCCCGCTCTTCGCCCGGTCGTAATGGCGCAGCGCGACTTCGTGATAGCGGATCGACGGGTTGTCGAAGCTCAGGGGAACGTTCGTCGCCTCCTGGATGGCCGGGATGAGGTCGGGTAGGAACGCCAGCATCTCCTCCATCTTGACCTGGATGCGCTGGGTGCCGTCGATGTTCAGCGTGAGGAAGCGGGCGCCCAGGTCCGCCTGCAGCTTCGCGAGATGCTGGTAGTCGCAGACGCTGCGCTCCGAGAACGCCCGGCGCGCCCGCGCGTACGAATTGTTCATCAATTCGCCGATGAGATTGAGCTTGGCTTCATTCATGAGCGTGGTTCTCCGCGGCCTTTCGCGCGGCGTGGTCGCGGCCCAGCCAGTGGTTGGCCCAGGACGAGGTCCCTCGCAGGGCCTGGTTCTGCACGACCGGCGCGTGCGCGAGCAGGTCCGCCTCGCGCCCGTCATGCTTCAGGCGTTCGTACGCCCGGAGCCAGATGCAATCGCCGAAGCCTTCGACCTCGCACCGTCCCTCGCGCGTGCCGCCGCAGGGGCCGTTGCGCTGGTTCTTCGCGCACTGCGACTCGGGGCAGAGATAGGCGATCTCCGGAAGCGAGCAATCGCCGCAGTCCTTGCAGCGGAAGAGCACGGCCTTGCTCGCATGCTCGAGGGCCCGCAAAGCCGGAGGGCCCTGGCGGGGGTCCGCCGCGTCCGCGCAGACGCGCGCCCCCCAGCGGCTGAGCGCGCGCCCGGGAGTGAACATCGCGGCGTGCGTCCATTTGGAGAGCCCGTAGACGAAACCGTCGCGCCCCGCCGGAAACTCCGCGGACGGCGATCGGACGCCCGGATCGGCCAGCCCCGTCGCGGGATCCCGCCCGAAATGATAATATTCCCCCGGCTGCGAATATCCGAAATCGCGGACGAAACCCCTCCAGTCGTCCGCCCCGAAGGACCGCTCGATCTCCAGGATCCGGGAGATCGCCCCGAATTCGTGGACACCGCCCAGGTAGGCGCCGCGGTAACCGAGTCCGCGGTAGATCGCGACCTGCTTCGCCGCGAACTCCAGGAAAAACCCGGCTCCCCGGTCGGGCGATTGCGCGCGGCTCGCGCACAAGTCGCGGAGCTCCCGCGTGACGACGACGCCCGGAATGCGGCCTTCGTGGAAGAGCGTCGCGACACGCGGACCCAGCAGGTAAACGTTGCCGATCAGCGGAACCCCGCCCATCGCGTGCGCCCGCATGTAGGCGAGCAATTCGTGCATCTTCCGCGCGTCGAAGCCGATCTGATTGATGATGAACCGCGCCCCGGAGGCGACCTTGGCCGCGAGCTTGAAATACTGGGGCATCACCTCGCCCTCCCGCAGCTTGAAATTGGTGGTCACGGCCCCGATCAGAAACTGTGTCCCCGCGAACCGGGCGCGCTTGCCCCCGCTGCCCGGATCGTTCGGGTCCAGCCCCTCGTTCATGTGCGCCAGCATCGAGATCAGGCCCACCGAATCGATGTCGAACACGGGCTTGGCCGTGCCGCCGTTCCCCGCCACCGGATAATCGCCTGTCATCGCGAGGATGTTGTTGAAGCCCTCGCTGTGCAGGAGCCACGCCTCGCTCTCGAGGCCATTCCGGTTGAGATCCTTGCAGGTGAGGTGGATCACCACCTCCTTGCCCGCATACAGGATGGGTTTGCCCAGCGCAGCCGGGGCGAGCTGCGGGTTGCCGCCTGCATTGTCCGTGATCGAAATCCAGTCGATCGCCGGCGATTCGACGAGCCGGTCCGAGAACGCGCGCGCCTTGACCGCGCTGCGCTCCTCCATGCCGCCGCGCACAGAGACCAGTTCGGTCCCGATGAGGAACCGATCGGACGCCTCCAATTTTTCGCGGAGCGTGTTCATCGCTCATGCGGCGGCCCCCGCCCCGCGGATCCGGCCCGCATCGCCGAGGCCGGTCTGCGGGCCCGGCCGGCCCGGTCGCCGGGGATTGCAAGCGGCGCCGTTTTCATCGCGCTCAGGGAAACTTCGCCTCAAGCTCCGCTTTCACGGCCTCGGCCACTTCCGCCGGCGTGCCCGGCCGTTCCGCCTCGTCGCCCCAGCGCAGCCCCGCCATGTAGGCATCGCCGCTCACGTGGCCCTGCCGCTGTGCGGAAGCGTCGATGCGCTCGGCGAAGCGGGTGGGAAGGCTCACCTTGATCTCCTCGAAATCGTCCCAGGCCTTCACCTCGGAGGGAATATCCTGCCAGTACAGGATCTGGAACCGGGAAGCGGAATTCGGCGGCCGCGCGGCGGTCGCCGGCGGAGCTTTCGGCGCCGCCACTCCACGCCGGGTCGCGGCCTCGGGGGGCGGGCCCTTGCCGACCAGATATAGGAACAGGTCCACCGCATTCGACGCGTCGGCTCCGTAGCCGTTCGCACCGATCTCGTCTGCGAACATCTGGCTGATCGGCGCCCCGCCGACGGCCATCTTGATGCGGCCGAGGCCCTTCGCCTGAAATCCGTCGATCACGACCTTCATGTAGGTCATGGTCGTCGTGAGCAGGGCGCTCATGCCGATGATGTCCGGGTTGAACTCCGCCGCCGCCGCCAGGAATTTTTCCAGGCTTTGGTCGACCCCGATGTCCTTCACCTGGAAGCCGGCGCCTTCGGCCATCATGCACACGAGGTTCTTGCCGATGTCGTGCAGGTCGCCGCGCACCGTGCCCATGACGATCCGTCCCGTGCTGCCCGAGTCCGGACCGTGCGCGGCGAGCAGCGGCTTCAGCACGGCCATGCCCGCCTTCATGGCGCGGGCGGCGATCAGCACCTCGGGCACGTAGAGGATGTTGTGCTTGAAGTCCTCCCCCACGACGCTCATCCCCGCGATGAGCCCATCCTCCAGGACCTCCTTGACGGGGCGGCCTTCGGCAAGGGCGTCCTTCGTCATCTTTTCCACATCGGCAGCCTTTCCTTCGTAAAGGCACTGGTTCATGAACGCGTAGTCGGGCATGGCGATCGTCTTTTCGTTGGGTCCGGGCGCCGCGCTCACCTGTGCGCCCGCGCCGTGTTGAACTCGGCCAGCGCCCGCTCCATGGCGCGGATGTTCTCCCCGGGCATGCCGGGGCTTGTGCCGCCGCCGACCGAGAGGATGATGCCCTCCCCGCCGCTCTTCTCGAGGACCTCCAGGGTCGCGGCGCGGACCTCCTCCGGCGTGCCGCGTACGCCGACTTCGAGCGGATTGACGTTGCCCATGAGGCACATGCGGCCACCGATCCGGGCGATCACGTCGGCGATGTCGGTCTGCTTGCCCCAGTTGAGCACGTTGAAGCCCGCGTCCGGGAGATGATCGAGACACGCGTTCACCTCCGCGTCGTTGTGATAGATCTTCACCCAATCCTTCGGGAAGGCCTCGCAGATCCGCTTCAGGTACGGATGGCAGAACTCCTGATAGTGATCCTCGTTCACGAAGCCCACGATGTCGTCCAGGATGAAGATGCCCTCGACCGTCGGCCCCATCGCCTTCGCCTGCGCCTTGAGCCAGTCGATGATGAGCCGGGTGCACAGGTCGAGCAGCTTGTGCGCCCACTCCGGCTTTTCCACGAGGTCGATCATGAAATCGGTCGTGCTGCGCACGAACCCCGCCGTGCACATCGGCCCGCGCGCGGTGACCAGGGGCAGGATTTCGCCCGAGTCCAGGATGCGCTGGCGGTGCATCCGGATGCGGTGGAGCGTCAGCGCCATGAACGCATCGTTCTCCACCTCGTATTCCGGGAAGAGATCGATGTCCTCGATATGATGGAGCGTGTGGTATTCGCTCGGCGTGTTGTCCTGCCAGAACTTGATCTTGGCCCCGAGCGCGGAAGGCTCGGCCGCCATGCCGTACTCCATCCACCAGGACGGGACGAAAATGATGTTCGGGAACTCCTGGTGGATCTTCTGCTGGGCCCGGAACCATACCTCCGGATCCAGATAGTAATCCATGTGCTTGATCCCGAGATAGAGGGGTATCCAGGGGCTGTCGACGATCAGCGCCATCGGCACCTGGTCCAGTTTCTCCAGGCGGGCCGCCCGCTTGAACGTCTCCCATTGTTCGGGTCTCATTGTTGGAAATCTTTCGTTGGATTTTCGGGGTTCACGGTTCGATCAGAATCTCGTTTCCGGCGATCTGGAGCTTCACGCCCGCCGCCTGGGCGGCCTCCTGGAGCGCCGCTTCGAGCATCACGGTGGGGTCGCGGCTGACGGCCAGCCGGCGCATGAGCCCGTCCCCCTTCTTGGTTCCAACCCGCAGGGTGACGCGCAGGCCGCGGCGCTTGCACGAGACTCGGGACTTGTCCGGCAGCGCCGTGTTCATGGGGGCCAGAAACGCGTCGACATAATGGACGCCGATGCCGGATTTATCGCGGAAGCCGGGAGGAAGCTTCTCGCGGGCCGCGGGATTGATGTCGCAGAGCTTGTTCATGAGGACGAGGAGGGTCCGGAACCGGCTATGGGTTCGTGCGTGAGGGCATAATGGATGGCTTCGAGCGCCAAGCCCCACTTATGCGCCCGGTTTTCCGCCGTGCAATGACATCCGGAGGGCGCCGCGGAGCCCGCCCAGCCGAGCGCGTCGCGCAGGCGGAGCCCGACCGGGGGATGCTCCTCGCGGATCGCGCGCAGCGTGTCTTCCGGGTCTCTCAGATAGGCGCACATCTGCGTGTAGCCGTCATCGCCCGGCGCGGGCCGGCATCCCGCCTCGAGGATCGCGTATCCGTCCTCCGACCGGCCCACGTCCAGACGATACTCGAAGGCGAGCGGCCGGCCAAGATTGGAGCAAGTGGTTCCGTCGAAGCGAAAGATGGCCGCAAACGTGCCGTCGGCGCGGCGCTCGATGCGGATCCGCTCGCGGGCCCACTTTTCCAAGGCCCGGATCCCGACCCGATAGAAAACCACCGGACCAGACGGCGCCTCGGCGCCGTCCTCCGCCTCGCCCCCCGAAGCCGCGAACCGATAAGCGGCCCTCCGGTACCGGCAGGGTGAGAACGGGCAACTCTCGCACGGCGTTCCTGCCAAGGCCTTCGCCCGGTCGATGTCGGCGGTCAGGCCGACCACCGCGAGGAGCGACTTCTTGGGCACCAGCATCCCGCTCGGCAGAACCTCGATCGGTTCCGGAAAGTCCGGTGCCCGCCCTCGCACCAGCGATTCGAACAGCGCGCATTGCTCGGCCACGTCCCAACCGGCGTAACCGGGACTGTAGTGGGGAATCGCCGCGAGCCCGTCCTTCGCGGCCAGATCGCAAAGCCTTCCGTTCAGACCCGCGACCAGCCGCTCGACGACGGCCGAGCCGAACATCTCCAGAAAATAATATTCGTCCGGCTTGCCTTCCTCCCAGAGCCGCTGCGCGTGGGCCTCGCAGGCCCGGCCGGCGCTCGCGACGACCAGCACGGCCCTCGAGGCGCGGGCGCTCCCGAGCAGCTCGCGCAACCGCTCGGATCGAAAAGGACGGTCGTCGAGGCGGAGCGTGCCCGCCGAGAGCCCCAAGCCCACCTCGCGGGCATACACCCAAGGCCGGCCATTCTCCGCGTACCACCGGCGGGCCTGTGCGGCGAGCTCGGCCGCGCGCCCTTCCGGCGCGCGCCGGCGCGGATAGCCCAGCAGCCGCCAGTACTCCGCATCGCTCACTCCCGCCTCCGGGCGGGCGTCCAGCAGTTCGAGCCGGGGACTGAGAGTCTCCGCGGTCATTGCGATCACACCGACGGCACGCCGGGCGCGTCCTCGACCGGCGCGAATTGGCACCCTTCGACAAAAGCGTCGAAGAATCCCGGATTGGTTTCGAGGCGGCAGTGCACCGCGCGCCGCACCAGGTCCTCAAGCTCGGCGCGCCGGCTCCGGGACAGCAGCGCGATGGCGGCCCCTTCCACCGATGCGTTTCCGATCTGGAATATCCGCGCCGCGTCGAGGTTCGGGATGAGGCCGATCCGTTTCGCGGACCCGAGGTCCAAATGCCGTCCGAAGCCGCCCGCGAGATAGAACCGGTCGAGTTCCGAGGCTTTGATGCCGTACTCCTGGAAGGCGATCCGCAACCCGGCGACGTTCGCGCCCTTGGCCTGCGCGAGCGCGTTGATGTCGCTCTCGCCGAAGGTGACGGGCCGCTCGCCATGCGCCACGACGAATTCGGCGGGGCCGTCCTCGAAGCGCCCCAGCGCGTTCATCCGGCCGGTGCGCCGCAGCTCCGCCAAAAGATCGATGAGCCCCGAGCCGCAGATTCCCTCGGCCGGGACTCCTCCGATCACCGAGATCCGCACGGCGCCGTCCTCGCCGATGCGGACCTTTTCGATCGCGCCCGGCAGCCCCGGCATGCCGAAGGCGATCTGCCCCCCCTCGAACGCCGGGCCGGCGGGGCACGAGGCGGCCAGGAGCCTGTGCCGGTTGCCGACGATCAACTCCGTATTCGTCCCGATATCCATCACCGCGATCAGCCGTTCCTCGCGCGCGAGATCGACGGCGAGCATACAGGCCGCGGCGTCCGCGCCCACATGCCCGCTGACGATCGGCAGCCCGTAGGCCCGTGCTCGGGGATGCACCGGCAGCCCGAGCCGCCGGGCCCTTTCCGCCAGGCTGGTCGTCGCGCGGGCCCCGGACGCCAGCTCCAGCTCGGTGGCCGACCGGTACGGGCTCTGGCCGATCGAATGGACCGAAAGGCCGAAAAACAGGTCGCGCATGGTCGAGTTGCCGGCGATGACCACTTCGTAGATCGTGCGCGGGTCGACCGGAAACTCCTCGATCGCGTGGGTCAGGTACCCGGCGAGCGTGCGTTGGAGCACGCGCGAGCCGTCGCGGTCGTCGTACGCGATCCTCGCCATCACGTCGGAGCCGCCGAAACGCTGCGGATTTTCGAAGGACGAGTCGGCGACCGTTTCGCCGCTCTCCAGGTCCAGGAGCCGGAGGACGACCGTCGTCGTGCCCAGGTCGATGGCCAGCCCGTGCAGAGGCCCTTCGCCGCGCGCGATCTCCGCGCCGTCCAGCAGCACGCGCTCGCCGTCCCGGGTCACCGCCGGATCGAGCGAGCGGGGCCGCCCGGGAGCCGGCAATTCGAAGGCGCGCTTCTCGATGCGCATTTCGCCGCGCCGCATCGTATGGCACCGGATCGCGCCCTCCGCCGCGGCGATCCGCGCCTGGCAGGACAGCCGGAAATTTCCCGCGAGATGCCGCTCCTCGGGACCGGGCGGAGTAAGCAGCTCCAGCCCCTCGACCACCTCGACGACGCACTCCTTGCACCGCCCCTGCATCCGGCATGAGGTCGGAATGCGGATCCCCATCCCCTCGCCGCAGACGAAGAGCGACTCGCCCGCGGGAGCGTCGCGGGTCTGCTGGTTGAAATGAAGCCTGACGCCCATCCAATAAGAATGCATCGGTCGCGGGTGTCGGCCAGGCGAACCGGACTCAACTGTTGAGTTCGGCGCACGCCCACCGCGCCCGGGGGGGCCGGGACCGGCCCCTGAAGAGGGCCGTCGTCCCGCGCGGTTTCGCCACGGCCGCCCGGAAAGCTCCGCCAGGAGTCAGTACGCGATCCCTTGTTTCAACGTGCGTCCACGCACCCACGTTCCTTCCACCATCTCCTGCCGGGGAATCGCCGGCACTCCGAAATCCCGGCTCGCGATGCGGGAGGCCAGCAGCTCCACCATCCACGCGCCCATCAGCTCCTGATTTTGCTGCATGCCGGAGAAGCCGGTGCCGTCGAGGATGTGGCTGAGCGCCGCAACCCCCAGATCGGCCGGGACGCGGATGCGGTGTTCGCGAAGGATGGCGCGAAGCCGGGGCAGCATTTCATTCAGGTGCACGAACAGGATCGCATCGGGCCGCTGGCGCTTCAGCCATAGCAGGAACGGTCCGGGCTCCAGGTTCTCCACGCAGTGCACGGGCAGGGCGTGGCCTGGGCCCAGCCGGTGCTCGCACCATCCGAGGTAGGCCGCGGTATGGGCGTACCGCCCCCGTTCGTTCTCGTACCGGCCGACCACGAGCCCCGGCCGCTGGTACCCCAGCCGATGCATCTCCTCCAGCGCACGGACGGTGTCGTTGTAAAAATGGCTGATGACCCGGTGCAGCGGCGTCCGGATGCTCAAACCCGCCGTGACGACGGCGCATCGGTCCAGTTCGGCCGGAAATTCCTGATCCAGATCGGGACTGCCGAAGCACAGCAGGCCCTCGATGCCGCGGGCGTCCAGCACGGCGCGGAAGCGCCGGTAGGTCACGCCGGGAGCCCGCAGCCAAAGCGGCTCCAAGCGGTATCCGAGCTCCCGCGCGCGGAGCACCATTCCGTCGTAGATCCGCGTGAGGTGGCGCGATTTTTCCCAGGGGCGCGGCGTGTCGTAGAACGAGATCACCGCAAAGCAGGCCCGCTCCCGGATTTCGGGCGGCTTGCGCAGGCGCCTCATCATCGCCGTCATCGTCGCGTCCGGGCGGTAGCCCACCTCCTCGGCCAGGCGCCGCACCCGCTCCCGCGTCGCCTCGGAAACCTGCAAACTGCCGCGCAGCGCCAGGGACACCGCGGACGGGGAGAGGCGGGCGAGCCGGGCGAGATGGCGCTGGTTCATGGTTGGGGCGGACTTCATGCAACGCATCCGCGCTCCCGCCGCAATCCCGGGATTGCCCGGAGCGAAATCAACAGTTGAGCGAAAAGACGGCGCGCAACCCGGCGCGTGGTCGATTTGCGGCCGCCGGGGCTCCAACCTGTGCTCCTTACGCGGCGGGCCGCCGTTCGATCGACCTTTTCAGGACGCACGCCGATAATCGAATCGCGGTTTTTCACCGGTCGCCGATCAAAGAGCGCTGGAGCTTTTTGAGCATTTCTGCGACTTATTGGATTCCGATGCGCTTCCGCCCATTTCTTCCCATCGCCGCCGCTCCCGCGCTGCTTGCGCTCTTCCTGCTTCCGGCCGGCCTGTGCCGGGCGGAAGGCGGCTATCGATTGTGGCTGCGCTACCCTCTCGTTCCCGATGCGGCGCTTCGCGCGTCCTACGCGGCGGCTCTTCCCCAGGTCGCCATCCGCGCCGACTCGCCCACCTTGCGCGCGGCGGAGCGGGAAATTTCCACGGGGCTGCGCGGGCTCCTGGGGACCCGGGTGCCGGTCGTGGAGCGCTCGAGCGGAGCCGACGCGCTGCTCCTCGGCACTCCGGCCGGCGATCCCGAAATCGGCGCCCTGGGCCTCGGCCCGAAGCTCGCCTCCGCCGGCCCCGAGGGCTTCGTCCTCCGGGAGCTCCGGACCCCCGCCGGGCGCCGCGTCGTCGTCGCGGCCAATTCGGATCTGGGGGTCCTCTACGGCACGTTCGCACTCCTCCGCCGTCTCCAGACCGACCAGCCCCTGGACGGCCTCGATGTGACGGACGCGCCGCGGATCTCCCGGCGCATTCTCGACCATTGGGACAACCTGGACGGCACCCGGGAGCGCGGCTACTCCGGGTTTTCGATCTGGAAATGGGCCGAACTGCCCGGGACGATCTCGCCCCGGTACCGCGATTACGCCCGGGCGGACGCATCGATCGGCATCAACGGCGCCGTGCTCAACAACGTGAACGCCGACCCGAGGATCCTCACCGCGCAATGGCTGCCCAAGGTCGCGGCTCTCGCCAAGGTCTTTCGGCCGTATGGCATCCGCGTGTATCTGTCCGTCCGATTCAGCGCGCCGATCGACGTCGGCGCGCTCAAGACCGCCGACCCGGCCGACCCGGCGGTGCGGGCCTGGTGGCGCTCCGAGGCCGATTCGATCTATCGGCTGATCCCCGACTTCGGCGGGTTTCTGGTCAAGGCGAACTCGGAGGGCGAGCCCGGACCGCAGGATTACGGGCGCACCCACGCGGATGGCGCCAACCTGCTGGCGGACGCCCTCGCCCCCCATGGCGGCATCGTGATGTGGCGCGCATTTGTCTACGACCAGAACGATTCCGAGGATCGGACCAAGCAGGCCTACGACGAATTCAAGCCCCTCGACGGCAAGTTTCGGAGCAATGTCGTCATCCAGATCAAGAACGGCCCCCTGGACTTCCAGCCGCGGGAGCCGTTTCATCCCCTGTTCGGGGCCATGCCGCATACGGCGCTGGCGCTCGAACTCCAGATCACTCAGGAGTACCTGGGCGACGCGGTGCATCTCGTCTACCTGGCGCCGCTCTACAAGGAGTGCCTGGAGTCAGACACCTGGGCTGAAGGGCCCGGATCGACCGTCGCGAAGATCGTGGAGGGCCGACTGGATCGCCATGCGCTGAGCGTGATCGCGGGCGTGGCGAATGTGGGATCGGACCGGAACTGGTGCGGCCACCCTTTTGCCGCCGCAAACTGGTACGCATTCGGCCGGCTCGCATGGGACCCCGCGCTGTCGTCTTCGCAGATCGCGGACGAGTGGATCCGGATGACATGGAGCAACGATGCTCGGTTCGTGAAACCCGTGCTGGGGATCATGCTCCGCTCCCGCGAAGCCGCCGTCGATTACATGACCCCGCTCGGGCTGGCCCACCTCATGGCGACGGACCACCATTACGGCCCCGGGCCCTGGGCGCGGCCCGGCCCCCTCGAGTGGACGCCCGCCTATTATCACCGCGCGGACCGGGAAGGGCTGGGGTTCGACCGGACCGAGCACGGCTCCGACGCCGTCGCCCAGTATGCCCCCGAAGTGGCCCGCCGATTCGACAGCCTTTCGACCTGTCCCGAGGATCTGCTCCTTTGGTTTCACCACGTCCCGTGGGGCTATCGTCTGCAGTCCGGCCGCACGCTCTGGGACGCGCTCGCCCTTCACTATCAGCATGGCGTGGACGAGGTGAGGGCCTCACAAAGGATCTGGGCCGGACTCGAAGGGCGGGTCGACGAGCCGCGCTTCGTCCTTGTGAGCCGGCTGCTCGCGCGCCAGGAGCGCAACGCCTGTGAATGGCGGGACGCCTGCCTGCTCTACTTCCAGCAATTTTCCCGCCGGCCTCTGCCGCCGGGGGTTGACCGGCCCGCCCACACCCTCGCCTTTTACGAGGCGATCGACCGTCACTTCGTGCAGGGCGCGCTCGCGCCCGAGTAGGCGGCCGATCACTCCCCCAGCGTCTTCAGCGCGGCCTTCATGTAGCCCATGGCGAAGGC
>JBOHXF010000030.1:0-10295 GCA_050737455.1 Opitutaceae bacterium
CGCTTGATGTCCTCGAGGCACTTCGTCTGATCGAAGGGAATCTCGGGCAGGTAAATGAGGTGGGGAGCATCGTGCGGATGATCGCGGCGCTTGGCGAGCGCCGCACCGGCGGCGATCCAGCCCGCGCTGCGGCCCATCGCTTCGACGATGGAAACCAGGTCGCCCTGGCCCATGGCCTCGTTGTCGCAGGCGGTCTCGCGGACCGTGGTGGCCAAATATTTGATGACGCTGCCATAACCGGGGCAGTGGTCGGTCGCCGCGAGGTCGTTGTCGATCGTCTTCGGCACGCCGACCACGCGCAGCTCGTAGCCCTGCTGCTGCGCCAGTTTGGAGATCTTGTCGGCCGTGTCCTGCGAATCGTTGCCGCCGATATAAAAGAAGTACCTGATGTTGTGCGCCTTGAACACATCGAGGACCCGCTCGAAGTCCTGCTGGCGCTTGAGCTTGTACCGGCAGGTGCCCAAGGCGGCGCCGGGAGTGTGGCGCAGCGCACGGATCTGCTGCTGCGACTCGGAGGCAAGATCGATGAGCTCCTCTTGGAGCAGGCCGAGCACCCCGTTCAGGCAGCCATAGATTTCCTCAACGCAGTTGTGATTGAGGGCCTCGGCAATGATGCCGGCGACACTGGCGTTGATGACGGAGGTCGGGCCGCCGGATTGGCCCACCAAAACATTGCCTGCGAGTTCAGCCATGACGAAAAGTTGGTAAACGGTGGAAAAGAAGCGAATGGACAGTCAAGCGGGCCGCCGGGAGCCGAGGCAAACGAAAATTTCGGCGGGATTGTGATCCGCGCGGGCCCGCGGCCGCTTCCGGGCGGTTCGCGGCGCCGCCGCGGGCTAAAGCAGCCGGGCGGGGCGATAGTCCGCGGCGTCCTTGAACCGTTTGGCGATCGGCTTCAGTTCCGCCAGGAACGCATCGACTTGGTGAGGGGCCGCGCCCACGAACCGGGCGCTGTCGGCCAGGATGGCCTGGAGAGCCCTCTTCGGAAGGCCGACGCGGCGGTCATCGGCTATCCGGGCGACAAGGTCGGGGGATTCGCCGCTCTGGCGCAGCGCCTTGGCCGCGGCGAGCGCGTGCTCCTTGATGGCCGCGTGGGCGGTCTCGCGGCCGGCGCCATTTTTGACCGCCTCCATGAGGAGGGTCGTCGTGGCGAGGAAGGGGAGATTGCGCTGGTTTTCGGCGAGGATCGAGGCCTGGAAAACCTCCATCCGGTCGAGCACGGTGAGCAGCGTCTCCAGGAGCCCGTCCAGGGCGAAGAATGCGTCCGGCAGCGCCACCCGGCGCACGACCGAGCATGAGACGTCGCCCTCGTTCCATTGGTGGCCCGCGAGGCCCGCCGTCATGGCCACATAGCCCGAGAGGATGGTGGAGAAGCCGCAGATACGCTCGCAATTTCGGGCGTTCACCTTGTGGGGCATCGCCGAGGACCCGACCTGGCCTTCCTGGAAGCCCTCGCTCAGGAGCCCGGCTCCGGCCATGAGCCGAAGTGTCGTGGCGCAGCTCGCACCCGCGGCGCCGATCTGGTGCAGCGCCGTGACGGTCTCGAAGTCGAGGCTGCGGGGGTACACCTGGCCGACCGCGCCAAGGGACGCCTGGAAGCCGAGGTGCCTGAGGACGCGCGCCTCCAGATCGGCGACTTTCTGGGCGTTGCCGCCGAGCAGCGTGAGCTGGTCGAGCTGAGTGCCGACCGCACCCTTGAGACCGCGGACAGGATACCGGGCGAGCATATCCTGGAGCCGGGCGAATCCGAGCAGCAGCTCCTGTCCGAACATGGCGAGACGCTTGCCGAACGTGGTCGGCTGGGCCGGCACGTTGTGGGTGCGCGCCGTCAGCATCAAGTCGCGGTGGGCTTCCGCCCGCCGGCCGATGGCGAGGAGGGTCGCCGCCACCTTGAATTCGACGAGCTTGAGAGCGCGCTGGATCTGGAGCTGCTCGACGTTTTCGGTGAGGTCGCGGCTGGTGAGCCCGAGGTGGATGAACTGGCGCTTGGCCAGCTCCGAGAACTCCTCGATTCGCGCCTTGACATCATGGAGGGTGGAGCGCTCCCGCTGGGCGATCGAGGCGAGGTCGATCCGGTCCTTCGCTTTTTCATAGTCGCGGATGGCCTCGGCCGGGATCGGCACGCCGAGGTCGCGCTGCCCCTTCATGACGGCGATCCAGAAGTCGCGTTCCAGGGCGATGCGGCCGCGCTGCGACCAGATCGCCTTCATCGCCGCCGACGCATAGCGTTCGGCAAGGATGTTGGGTATGGGATCGGAAGGGACGGCTGGCGGATCCTTGGGCAAGCGCACGAGCAAATCCGCCCGGCCCCCGCCGCGCAAGCCAGCGTTGGCGACGGCTCGCCCGCATGCCTCGCGAACTCGGCCGACCTTCGTCCGCTTTGCGAGGTGCGGGGGCTAGTGAAGGCAGCGGACGGCCAGGTCCCGAAGGACGTCTTCCTGCTCGTCGGGGCGGCGCACGATTTCCTCGAAGGCTGCGACGAATTCCCTTTGGTTGTCGATCAGGCGGCGGAGGGGGGGCAGCTTGGCGGCGCCGATCAGCTTTGAGAGGTACCAGGGATTCTGGGAGAAGATGTTGTAGGAGGACTTGACGCCGTCGGCCTCGCCGAAGGCCGGCCTGCGGGCCGCCGCGGCCCGGGACAGGCCGTCGAGGCCCCGCGGGCCCGCGCGGACCTCGCCCGCCTCGACCAGGGCGCGGGCTTGGAGGAGGATGCGGTTGCGGTTTTGTAGAGCGGAGATGATCGGGCGTGCGTCGCCGCCGGCGAAGAAGTGCCGCTTGAGGGCCGCGAGCGTCCAGGACAGGTCGCCGGCGAAGAAGGCCTCGGCCGTCTCGAAGAAGTCTCCTTCGGCGACGTTCGGAGTGAGTTCGTCGACGTCCGCTTCGGTGATCGGGGCGTCCGGCGAATGGGTCGCCAGCTTGCGCGTCTCCTCGACGAGCAGCCGGCTGTTCGCGCCGATCCGGGCGAGGAGAAGATCGATCGCGCCGGCCTCGAACGACGCTCCCAGCGCCTTCGCCTCGGCCGCGACCAGGCCAGCCAGCGCATCCGCCCCTCCTTCCGCGTCGCCGCCGACCAGAACGAAGTCGGCGTTCTTCTCGCACCATTTGGGGAACGACCGCCGACGATCGACGGGGGCCGCCGTGATCAGCACGGACACCTCTTCAGCCGGCACTGTCTCGAGGAGCGCCTGCAGATCCTCGACCTCGGAGAGCGTCCCCGCCGCCCTTCCGGTAACCGTGTCGGCCAGAAAATTGACATCCTTGAGCCAAACGACCCGCCTGCCCCCGAAGAGCGGCAGGGTCTGCACCGACTCCCGAAATCTGGATACGGCGGAGGCCACGTCGGCGACCACGGCCGCGTACCCGTTGATCACCTCCCGCGAGAAAGCGTCCGAGACCTCCGCAGCCATGGTCTCAAAGCGCTGCTTCCCCAGGCGCCCGACCAGAAAGTCGTCCGCTCCGCAGACGAACGTGAACCGTTTTGGGGCGCCGGGCATGGCAAAACCTTTTCCGGATCCCTCCCGAAAGTCCAGCCGGCGGGAGGGGGGTGGGTCAGGTCAATCCGGAATCACTCTTCCGGGGCAAGCTCCGCTATGCCGGGGATGAGCGTCAAACCGGCCCGAATGGGCTGCGGACGCAGGCCGCTCGAAGTGCCGGGCCCGGAGACGCTCAATGAACTCCGCAACGCCTAGGAAGGGTGATTTCGGATCGACCTGACCCGCTCCCGTGAGATGACGGTTGCGTCTTGCGCCGCCCGGCCCGCGAGCGTGTGCCGGAGCGCGCCGCCCTGGCGGGCTTGATTCAATTGGGGATTCCAGTGTGATGGCGCGTCATTCCATGGCCAAGACTTTCACTTCGCATCCCACCTGGACCTGGATCGGCGACCTGGTTTGCCTCGCGATCGTTTTCGCCGGCCTCTACCTCTTTGTCCTTGGGCGGGCGCCTCTCGACAACCCCGACGAGGGCCGCTACGCGGAGATTCCCCGGGAGATGCTCGCCTCCCATGATTGGGTCACGCCGCGGCTCGACGGCGTGAACTATTTCGAGAAGCCGCCGCTCGTTTACTGGTGCGTGGCGGCGGCGATCGGCACGTTCGGCAGCCAGGAATTCTTCGCGCGCCTGACTCCCGCGCTCTTCGGCTTGCTGGGCGTGCTGCTGACGTATGCCGCCGCCCGCCGCCTGTTCGGACGGGGGACCGGCCTCGCGGCCGGCGTGGTGCTCGGGACAAGCCTGCTTTACGCGGGGACGTCCCGCTTTCTCGTTCTCGACATTCCCGTCTCCGTGCTCATGGCGGCGACGCTCCTGTGCTTCATCCTGGGCGTTCGCGAGCCGCCGGGGCGCGCCCGCCGCTGGCTCTTCTGGGGCCTCTATGCCAGCTCCGCCCTGGCGACCCTATCAAAGGGGCTCATCGGCTGCCTGCTGACCGGCCTTGTGATGTTCCTATGGCTGCTGCTCTTCAACCAATGGAAGCGCCTGCGGCCTCTGCACTTGCCGAGCGGGATCGTCCTGTTCCTCGCCATCGCCGCGCCCTGGCACGTTCTGGCGGCGCTGCGCAATCCGACGTGGGCGCATTTCTATTTCATCCACGAACAGTGGGACCGCTTCACCTCGAAGATCCACGACCGGTATCAACCGTTCTATTTCTTCGTGCCCATCCTGATCGCCGGACTGTTCCCGTGGATCGGATTCCTGGGGGCGGCGGCCCGCCGCGGCCTCACGGGCGCCTGGAGCCGCCGGGACGAGGCCGCGGATCGCGCCTATTTTCTGGTCTGGGCTGCGATCGTTTTCCTCTTTTTCAGCGCGTCGGATTCGAAGCTGATCCCGTACATCCTGCCCATCTTCCCTGCGCTCGCGATCGTGATCGGCGACTGGCTCTCGGGCGTCTGGCGGAGGAATGCCGTCCGGGAGCTAAAGGCCGGAATCGCCGTCTTCGGCGCGCTCGCGATCCTGATCGCTGCCGGCGCCTTGTTCGCCGTCCTCTTTCCAAAGGCCGTCCGGGTGGCGCCCGAGCAGGCGAGCGCGCTCCATCCGTACGCGACCGCGCTCGCGGCGGTCCTGATCGCCGGAGCACTGGCCGCCTGGTTTTCGCTGCGTCGGAATCAGGGGAGGGCCGCCATCCTGGCGGTCGCCCTCACGGGCTTTCTGACCGTCGCCGCGGCGGCCCTGGCCACGCCCTATCTCAACCGTCCGGGCACGAAGCCCCTTGCGCTCATGGAGCGGGCTCTTGGAGGCAAGGCGGCGCGGGTCTACAGCTACAATGGGTTCTTTCATGATTTCACCTACTACGCGGACCGGACGGTCGACCTCGTCAATTTCACGGGAGAGCTGGAGCCGGAGAACGATCCGGCGGCCGTTAAGGCCGGGCGGTTCGTGACCGGCCGGGAATTCCTCGAGCAATGGAGGCTCCCGGGGAAGGCCTTCGTCGTCGGGCGGAAGCGCGAGCTTGCCCCCCTCATGGCCCGGAAGGACTTCCATTATCGTTTGATCGGACGGACCAGATACCACTATCTTCTGGAGAACCGCTGATGACGGCCCCGTTCCTCCCGCTCGCCCGGCCCGAAATCGATGAGGCCACGATCGCGGGCGTCGCCGATGTGCTGCGCTCCGGCTGGATCACCTCAGGTCCGCAGGTGAAGGCGTTCGAGGCGAAGCTTTCGGATGCGTGCGGTGGGCGGCCTGTTCGCGCGTTCAATTCCGGGACCTGCACGATGGAAATCGCGCTGCGGATCGCGGGCGTGGGGCCGGGGGACGAGGTGATCACCACTCCCCTGACCTGGGTCGCGACGAGCAACGTCATTCTGGCGGTCGGGGCGAAACCGGTGTTCGTCGACATCGACCCGGTCACTCGGAATATCGACCTTGACCGAATCGAGGCCGCGATCACCCCCGCGACGCGCGCCCTACTGCCCGTCGATCTGGCGGGGTTGCCGGTGGACCGGGATCGGCTCCACTCCCTCGCCCGCCGGCGCGGGCTCAGGGTCGTCGAGGACGCGGCCCAGGCGTTCGGCAGCCGCTGGAGGGGTCGGCGCATCGGCTCTTTCGGCGATCTGGTCTCGTTCAGCTTTCACCCGAACAAGAACATCACGACGATCGAGGGCGGCGCCCTCGTCCTGAACGACGAACGCGAGGCGAAGCTGGCCGAGCAGCACCGCCTGCAAGGGGTGGTCCGCTCGGGATTCGACGGCATGGAGGTCGAGGTGCTCGGCGGGAAATACAACCTGACCGACGTCGCGGCGCGGGTCGGGCTCGGGCAGTTGGAGCGGGCGGACGCGTTCAATGAGAAGCGGCGCGAGCTGGCCCGGCGATATTTTCGCGCCTTCGAGGCCGCGCGGCTCGCGGAGTCGGGGCTCGGGCTCCCAGTGGCGGATTTCGAGCAGTCGAACTGGCACATGTTTCAGGTCGTCCTGCCTGAGGCGCGGCTGGCTGTGGACCGCGCGCGGATCATGGCCGACCTGGAGGCGGCTGGCATCGGCACGGGCGTCCACTACCCGGCTGTGCATCTGTTCGCGCTGTACCGGCGGTTGGGCTGGAAGGCGGGCGATTTTCCCCTGGCGGAGCACGCCGGCCGCAACATCCTCAGCCTGCCACTCTTTCCGGCCATGAACCCGGAGGACGCCGACCGGGTCGTGGACGCCTTGGGCGAGGCGCTCCGCCGCCACCGCAAACCATGAACCCCGCCCCCTCCGTCCAGATCTCGGTCGTCGTTCCGGTCTTCAACGAGGAGGCGAACCTGCCGCGGCTGTTCGAGCGCATGTATCCCGTCCTGGACGGGTTAGGACGCTCCTACGAGATCGTCTTCACCAACGACGGCTCGCGGGACCGTTCGTTCGATCTGCTCCGCGCGCAGCACGAGCGGCGCCCCGACGTGACCCGGGTGATCGACTTCAACGCCAACTACGGCCAGCACATGGCCATCATGGCCGCGTTCGAACGCGTGCGGGGCGCGGTGGCGGTGACGCTCGACGCCGACCTTCAGAACCCGCCCGAGGAGATCCCGAAGCTGATCGAGAAAATCGACGCCGGTTTCGACTGCGTGGGCGGCTGCCGCCTGAATCGCCGGGATTCCCGGTTCCGCACCTGGGCTTCGCGCCTCATGAACTACGCGCGGGAGCACACGACGAACATTCGCATGACCGACCAGGGCTGCATGCTGCGGGCGTACCGGCGCGAGATCGTGGACGCAGTGGTCCGGAGCGGGGCGGTCAGCACGTTCATCCCCGCCCTGGCGTACAGCTTCGCCAGCCGCCCGGGCGAGGTGCCCGTGCGGCACGAGGAGCGCCACGGCGGCGTCTCGAACTATTCGGTGTACAAGCTGATCCGGCTCAACTTCGACCTGATCACCGGGTTCTCGCTCGCGCCGCTGCAATATTTCACGATGTTCGCCCTCGGCAGCTCCGCGCTGAGCCTCATCCTCGTGCTTGTCCTCGCGTACCGCCGCCTGTTCCTCGGGGCCGAGGCCGAGGGCATCTTCACCCTGTTCGGGATATTGTTCTTCCTCCTCAGCGTCGCCATGGTCGGAATCGGGCTCATCGGCGAGTACGTCGGGCGCACCTACCAGGTCGTGCGCTCGCGCCAGCGGTACTTCGTCCGGGAAATCCTGGAAACGCGCGGATGAAGCCGCGCATCCTGTTCTTCGGCTACAGCGAAGTGGGATATGAGTGCCTCCGGCTGCTTCTGGACCGGGGAGACGATGTGGTCGCGCTCGTGACCCACGAAGACCGTCTGGGCGAGAAGATCTGGTTCAAGACTCCGGCCTTGGCCGCCCGCGGCAAGGGGATTCCAATTTTCGCGCCGGAAAACGTGAACACCCCCGAATGGCGCGAGCGCCTCGCGGGGCTCGAACCGGACCTCATCCTATCGGCCTACTACCGGCGGATGATCGGGACCCGGATCCTGGAACAGGCGCGCCTCGGGGCTTTCAACCTGCACGGGTCCCTGCTCCCGAAGTACCGCGGGCGGGCGCCGATCAATTGGGCGGTGCTCCACGGCGAGCCGCGAATCGGCATGACCTTGCACCGGATGGTGAAGGCGCCGGACGCCGGCGCGATCGTAGACCAGGAGGAGGTCGAACTTGGGCCGCGTGACACGGCCGAGCAGGCGTTCCGGAAGGTCCTGCCGTGCGCGCGGCGGGTGCTCGGCCGGCGGATCGACGCTCTCCTGGCCGGGGCGGCGGAGGAGACACCCCAGGACGAGAGTCAGGCGACCTACTTTGGGGCCCGGACGCCGGAGGACGGGCGGATCGACTGGGCGCGCTCCTCCCGCGAGATCTTCAACCTCATCCGGGCCGTGACCGACCCATATCCGGGCGCGTTCACCGACATCGGCGCCTCGCGGCTCATGGTATGGTGGGGGGAGCCGGATTCCCCTGGCGCGCACGCGCGGCGCGGCGCCCCGGGCGAGGTGCTGTCTGCGGCGCCGCTCGTCGTCACGACGGGAGACGGAGCCCTGGAGCTCACCCGCGTGGAATGGAGGGGCCCTCCGGAGGTCCTGTCCGCGGGCCGGCGGCTCTGAGCCGATCCCGCCGCGGATCTTGCCCCCGTGCGGTGGGCGCCCCCCCCCGCGGGGTCGGCTCCCTGAATGCGCCGGACGCGATCCGTCTCAGCGCCTTCCGCTGTTCGCGTCGATTTCCGTCAAAAGCGCCGCGCGATCGGGCGGGATCAGCCGGCCACCGCTTCAGGCGTGCGTTTGCGGGGCGGATTTGCTCCAATGGCCCTCCCGCCATGCCCCTCAAGGTCCTCATTCTCGGCGCAAACGGCTTCATCGGCAGTTCGCTCACGCTCGCGATCCTCCAGCAGAAGGACTGGGAGGTCTATGGCTTGGACGTGGGCGATCATAAACTGGGGCGCTGCCTGGGGAATCCGCGGTTCAAATTCGTCGAGGGCGACGTGACGATCTCCCGGGAGTGGATCGAGTATCACGTCAAGAAATGCGACGTGGTCATCCCGCTCGTCGCCATCGCGAACCCGGCCCAGTACGTGAAGGATCCCCTGCGTGTCTTCGAGCTGGATTTCGAGGCGAACCTGGAAACGGTCCGCAAGTGCGTGAAATACCGCAAGCGGATCGTCTTCCCCTCGACATCCGAGGTGTACGGCATGTGCGCCGATTCCGAGCTCGACGAGGAGACCAGCACGATGGTCTACGGCCCGATCGAAAAGCAGCGCTGGATCTACGCCTGCTCCAAGCAGCTTCTGGACCGGGTGATCTACGCCTACGGGGTGCGCGACGGGATCGATTACACTCTCTTCCGCCCGTTCAACTGGATCGGGCCGCAGCTCGACAACGTGTTCGAGCCGAAGGAGGGCAGCTCGCGGCTCTTCACCCAATTCATCTCTAACATCATCTTCCGGAAACCGATCCAGCTTGTGGACGGAGGCCGGCAAAGCCGCTCCTTCACGTTCATCGACGACGGCGTGGACGCGCTACTACGCATCATCGAGAACCGCGGCGGCCGGGCCTCGCGGCGGATCTTCAACCTCGGCAATCCCCGCAACGACATCAGCGTGGCGAAGCTCGCGCAGCTTATGATCGCCGCATTCCGGGAATACCCCGACTACCGCGAGCACGCCGCGAAGGCCAAGGTGGTCGTGGTGCCCTCCGGAAAATACTTCGGGAAATACTATCAGGACATCCAGCGGCGGGTTCCATCGATCGCGAACGCACGGCGGCTGCTCGGTTGGAGCCCCAAAGTGGATCTCAAGACGGCCATCAAGCTGACGCTGGACTTTCATCTCGCGAATCGAGACTATCCGCTCGCGTAGCGCCCGGCCGGCCCGGGCCGCGCCCTTTTCATGCCCCTGCGCCTCGCGCTCAAAGTCGACGTGGACACGGACCGCGGGACGCGGCTCGGCGTCCCGAACCTGGCCGCGGATTGCCGGGAGTTCGGCGCGCCGGCCTGTTTCCTTTTCTCGCTGGGTCCGGACCAGACGGGTCGGGCGATCACACGGGTGTTCCGGCCGGGGTTCCTCCGGAAGGTCGACCGGACGGATGTCGTGGGGCTCTACGGGCTCCGTACGCTGCTCAATGGCACGCTGCTCCCGGCCCCCCACATCGGCCGGCGCAACGCGGCGACGCTGCGTTCGGTGCGGGACGCGGGCTTCGAGGTGGGCATCCACTCCTACAGCCACTACCGCTGGCAGGACCATCTGGATTCGATGAGCCTGGATGAGGTGCGCGCGGAATTCGGGCGCGCCCGCGCCGAATTTCGCCGGATCTTCGGAGCGGAGGCGCGCACCGCTGGCGCAGCGGGCTGGCAGAGCGATCCGCGCAGCCGGCAGGTCTATGACGAGGCCGGGCTGCTC
>JBOHXF010000031.1:0-1896 GCA_050737455.1 Opitutaceae bacterium
CGTCGGAGTCATGCACCATTACGTTGCCCATTCGAAACGCTGGTATTTCATGGAGGCATGGAAGCACGCCTTCCCCTAGATGGCATGCATCGCCAAGCGGACAAGGATCGGCCGAAGCTCCGAGAGACGGAGCGCAAAGCGCGCAGCGGGCGCCCTTTTGGCGTCCCCGGCGAATGAGATGACGGAAGCCGATCCGGACGCGCCGGCGGCACATCGCAGCGAACCCTATGCCATTTGCGCCGCGCGATTCGGCCTGGATTCGCAGGAATTCTCGACGCATGCCGGCTAGGCGCGCCGCCCCGGCCGCGGCTGCCGGTCCCCATTGACCGCTTTGGATTCGGCTCTCGTCTCCATCCTCATCCCGGCCCACAACGCCGCACCCTGGATCCGGGAAACCCTCGCGTCGGCGCTCGCCCAAACCTGGCCGCGCACCGAGATCGTCGTCGTGGATGACGGATCGACCGACGGCACGGCAGAAGCGGTTGGAACCCGGCTCTGCGCCGGCGTGCGCCTGATCCGCCAGGAGAACCGGGGGGCGGCCGCGGCCCGAAACACCGCGTTCGCCGCGGCGCGGGGCGACTGGATCCAGCATCTCGACGCCGACGATCTTCTCGCTCCCGACAAGATCGAGCGCCAAATGACCGCGGCCCAGGCCGCCCCGCAGTTCGCATTCGCCGGCGACTGGAGCCGCTTCGAGCGCGCGCCCGCGGTGCCGCCCTACCCGCCGGAGATCCTGTGCCGGGACGCCGATCCGGTGAGCTGGGTCGTCGAGAAACTGGAGCGTCACGCCATGATGCATCCGGCGGCCTGGCTGCTCGCCCGCTCGCTGGCGGAACGGGTGGGCCCCTGGGATGAAACCCTGACTCTGGACGACGACGGCGAATACTTCACCCGGGCGGTCCTTGCATCCGCGGGCGTGCGGCACTGCCCGGGTGCAGTCTCGCACTACCGGTCGCACTTGCCGGGCAGCCTGAGCCGTTCGGGCGGCGATCGCGCCTGGGCGTCCGCCTTCCGGTCGCTGGAGCTCACCGCGGGAGGCCTGCTCGCGAGGGAGGATTCGGTTCGAACCCGCCACGCCTGCGCCACCGCGTTCCAACGCTTCATCTACGAAGCCTATCCCCGGGCGGCATCCTCGCGCCGCCGCGCGGCGGCGCGGGTGAAGCAATGGGGCGGATCCGATGCCCAGCCGCTCGGAGGTCCGAGATTCCAGCGCGCGCGTCGCCTGCTGGGATGGCGGCTTGCCAAGCGTCTCCTGCTTGCTCAAGCCGGGGAGTCTCGCCGGTGAGCGCCCCACGGCGAATCCTCATCGTCACGTCCGGCCCGCTCTGGCGCAACCCGCGTGTTCTCAAGGAGGCGACGGCGCTGGGGCAGGCCGGATTCGACGTCGAGGTCCTCGCCCCGGCCTATTTCGACCGGCACGAGGCGATCGATCGGGATATCCTGCGCACAGCGCCGTTTCGCAAGACAACGATCGATCTGCGGGCGAATGCGGCGGCGCCGCGGCTCCGTGCGCTGGTCAGCCGGCTGTCCACCCGCATCGCGCGAAGCCTGGTCCGGACGGGGATCGAATCTTCCCGGGCGCTGGGCCCGGCGTCCGACCTCGCCCGGCGCGCATCGTCAATCCCTTCCGAGCTCGCCATCATGCACACCGAAGCCGCCTTCGCGGCGGCGCCGCGCCTCCTGGCCGCGGGGCGCCGCGTAGCCGCCGATTTCGAGGACTGGCACTCGCGAGACCTGCTTCCTTCCGCCCGGCGGACCCGCCCCCTCCGCCTCATCGCGGGCCTCGAGCGGCGGCTGCTCCGGGAGGCCGCGTACGCCAGCACCACCTCGGAGGCGATGGCCGATGCCCTGATGGCTGAGGCGGCGGCGCGGCGGCCGGTCGTCATCCGCAACGTG
>JBOHXF010000032.1:0-5242 GCA_050737455.1 Opitutaceae bacterium
CCGTTGAAGGGTCGAGAACGCGTGCCCAATACCCTTTCCGATCGCGCCGATGGTGTCGTCCCACAGATCGCTGAAGAAGTTCCCGTACCCGCCGACGTCGAAGCCGTTGATGGCGTCATTGCCGCAAAATAACCCGCGGTACGATTTTCGCCCTACATGCGGTTTTTGTCCCCAGGCCCAGGAGAGCCCCGACGGCTGGAAGGAAAAAAGCTCGGCGCTGAGGACGGCGTCCACTCTCCCGCCATCCTGATGGCCCGGTCCCTTTTCCTCCAGCCGTTTCTGGTCAGGCGAAGTTGATGTTGTTCGCCAAGCCCTGCTCCCCCGCGTTGCGCAGGAGTGTCAGAACCCGGCTGATTTCGGCCACGCGGGATTCCCGGCGGTTGAGGACAATGAGGCCCGGGTACGTGTCCGTGGCCTTGGCGAGAGCGAGATAGTGCGCCCGGTTGCAGGTGATGACGATCAGGGCATTCGCCCGGGCATGCTCCCATACTTTGGGATCAGGCGTGTTCCTGGGCAGCACTTCGACCAAACGGATCGCCGTGTGCCCTTTCGTGCGCAGCGCGATCGTCAGATCGGCCGGCACGTCGTGATCGAGGAGGAACTTCACGCCGAGTCCGGCGCCATCTGCTCGGCCACCAGCACGTCAATTTCGCCGCGGTGATCCTCGTAGTAGGCCAGGCACTCGTACACCTGCGCCCGCGTGACTTCCGGGAAGCAGCGGGAGATCGTGTCAACGGTCTCGCCGTTCTGCAGGAGGCCGATCACGTCGTGCACGCCGATCCGCGTGCCCTCGATGATCACACGCCCGGCGCAAACACCGGGTATCTGGACCAGGTAGCGGTAGGACGTAGCAGGCATACCCATGATAGTAGCATGCCTCCGTCACCGGGCAACGTCCTTTTCCCTGGGATGGAACCGGCGGTGCGCCTCCTTGAGCTCCGTGATCGTCAGGTGCAGGTAACGCTCGGTCGTGGCGAGGCTTCGGTGCCCGAGGATTTCCTGGACGTGGCGCAGATTGGCCCGGTTCTGGAGCAGATGCGTCGCGCAACTGTGCCGCCACAGGTGGGGCGTCACGTGCTTTTTCACGTTCGCCTTCCGGGCGTATTTCTCGACCAGATAGCCGAGCGTCGTGTCGCTCAACCCTCCCCGGCGCGGCGACGGGAACAGGCTTTCGCTTTTCCTTTCTCCCAGCAGTTGGGGCCGCACGGCCTTGATGTACGTCTCCAGCCCGGCGGCAGCCACCCGCGTCAGCGGCACGACCCGATCCCTTGCCCCCTTCCCGCCGTTGATCCGCAAAACCTCCTCCTCGAAGTTCACGTCGGCGACCGTCAGATTGAGCAGCTCCGTCTTGCGGATGCCAGTCGCGTAGAGCGTTTCCAAAATCATCCGGTCGCGGTAGCCCAGCACCGTCGAGGGATCGGCCGCCTCGATGATGCGGCGGGCCTCGCCGGGCGTCAGGATGTCCTTGGGCAAGGTCTCCGGCTCCCGGGCGTATTCCAAGGCCGCGGCCGGATCGTGCGGGATCACGCCATCCTCGCGCAGGAAGTGGAAGAAGCCGCGCACCGCGGCGAGCACGCGGTTCTGATAACGCACGGCCCGGGCAGTGCCCCGCTGCGTCGGCTCATGGTATTCCCACGTCTGGAAGGCGAGCAAGGTCGCCGTCGTCACCGCCGCCGGGTCCGGCACCCGGGCCTCGGCAAAGAACCGGAACAGGAGCCGCAACGCCGAAACGTGGTTCACGATCGTGCGCGCCGCGTAATGGCGGACCGCCAAGTGCGCGCCGTAGCGCTCGGCCTGGTCCTCGAAGCTCATGGACGCGGCGGCAACGACGACGCGCCATCGCCTCCGGCAGGAGGCGTGGGTGCAGGGTCTTTGACCCTGCCGCGCGGATGGGTGCGGCGATGAGTCGCCCGTGCCTCGGTCGGCGTGACCCGCGTGTAAATCTGCGTCGTTTCGAGCCGACGATGCCCGAGGAGCCGCTGCACGTAGGCGATGTTGGCCCCCTCGGCGACCAGATGCGTCGCGCACGAGTGCCGCCACACATGCGCCCGGCCTGCCTTGATCCCGCAGGCTCGCAGGTAATTCTTCAGCATGACGGAGACGGCCTGGTCCTTGATCGGCCCGTGCGGACGGATGGCCGACAGCCACAGGGCGCGCTCCTCGCGCTGGTGCCTTGCCCATTCGGCGCGGGTTACGCGCAGGTACTCGGCGACGTAGTCGGCGGCGGCGCGGCCGAGCGGCACGACGCGATCCTTCGCTCCCTTGCCGCCGTGGACGCGCACGAAGCCCGTGCGGCAATCGACGTCATGCACGGAGAGCCGCGCCACTTCGCCGAGCCGCAGGCCCGTCGAGTAAATCAGCTCCAACAGCGCCCGGTCGCGCAGCCCGGTTTTCGTTGCCGTGTCGGGCGCGTCGAGGACGCGCCGCGCCTGGGCGCGCGTGAGCACGTGCCGCGGCAAGCGATCCGGCAGCTTCGGCAGCACGAACCCGACGCACGGATTCACGAGCACGGCGTCGAGTTTTTGCAGATGCTCGAAGAACCGCCGCAGGCACACGAGCCGCACGTGCTGCGTCGCGACACGTTCGCCGCGCTGGGCGAGCCATGCCGCGTAAGCACGCACCGTTGCGGCCGTGATGGCGCGCACGTCGTCCACGCCGAGCGTGCCGAGGAACGCAAAAAATACCCGCAGCGCCCCGGCATGGCTGCGCACCGTCGCGGCGGCACAGCCGCGCACGCGGGACGCTTCAAGGAAACGTTCGCCCTCGGCCGCAAGCGCGTCGGCCACGGCCGGGAAACAAGGTTTATGGGTTTCGGGCACGGGTTTCATGCGGCGCTCCCGTTGACGGCCATATGTGCCGCGCCAAACGTGCCCGAGGTGGGCCGGACGCTCGCGCAAACGACTGCGGCCTCGCGGCTTGGCCGCGCCGCAACCTCGTGTTTTCCATTCAACGAGGTGCCCCCGAGGTTCGTTTTTTCCGCACGAGGTGGCGTCCCGAGCCCACGAGGTTCGCCCTTCCCGTCCGAGGGCAGCGGGCCGCTGCACCCACTCCCAAGCCCGATCCGCTCGGCTTCCTGCCGCAACTGCTCGACGGTCTTGAGTCCCGGCACGAACCGCCGGTCGCCGTCCCCGTCGTAACAAATGCGATACGTGAAGACCGACCCGAACCGGCCGCCGAGCGGCACGACGTATTCCAACTCGACCAGTTCGGCCAGGTGGGTGCGGAGCTGGTATTCGCTCCACCCCAGCGCCTCGCGCAGTTCCCGGCGGCAAAACTCGACCTTCTCCCAGGGCGTCTTTGTCCGCCCGGATTTTTCCCGGACGTAGCCCGTCGTGCGCTCCAACAACTCCCGGCCGGGACGCGACAGGTCGTCGAGCGAAGTGCCGAAGAGTTCGACGGCCAGTTCGTTCGCAATCGCGATGTCGGCCAAGCTCGTCTCAATGTAGTCCTGACCGATCACCGCGTCGCGCTTCACCGGCCGCTGCAACTGGTGCAGGAACGTGACGGCGAGGATCAGGTGCAGGTATTTCGGATGGTCGCGGCGGAACACGAGCCGGTCGTCGCCGTAGCCCAGCAAGGGCTCGTATTCGTTCGCCACCGCGAGGGGCCGCAGGAGCCGCTGGAGGGCATGATGCCGGCGCAACACTTCGCCACGCGCGTGCCGCGTCCGCAGCCCGGCGAGCGTGTGCCGGTGGCGCTGCGCCTCCAGGATGGCCCGCGTCTGCTCCGGCGACTCGTCAATCGAGGTCACGATGAAGCGCGACTTCGTTTCCGGGTCGGTCTTCGGGTCGGTCGTCGTCTCGAACACCGCCGTCGGTCCGTAAACCGTGTTCACCTGCGTCTCCATCTTCCCGGTCAGCGGGTTTTTGATCGTCGTTTCGATGGCGAGTTTCTTCGCCGAGATAAGATTGCGCACCGCGTAGCGCGCGCCGCTCGCCCCGGCGACTTCCTCGACCGCGAGGCACTTGTGCCGCAGCGAGTCCTCCCCTTGTAGAAGAGCGCCTGGCTCGACAGCGACGTGAGCTTGATCAGGTCTTCGTCGGGACAGAGCGTCAGCACCGCGTCCTGCAGGTGGCTCTTGCCCGCCCCGCTCCCGGAGACGACATGCGCCGCCAGCGGGTCGGCCATCTTCCGGCTGGTCAGCGTCAGATACAGCAAGAGCCCGTTCGTCGTCTCGCCCACGATGCCGAGTTTGCTAAAATCGCGGACGATTTCCCCGACGAGATCGGCCGCCCGGCCCAGCTTCAACCCCTCGGCCCGGTCGGGTTCGGAGACGATCACCGCGGCCGTTTTCTTCTCCGCCCCCTCGCTGCCGGCGTGCTGCTCGGCCGCGAGCAAGAGTTTGCCGAGATCGGCTTCGATGAGTTCCGGCGGCAGTCGGAAAGCCCTTGCGACCTCGGCCGCGAACAAGCGCCGCGTGCGCGCCGAGTAAAGGTCGAGCGTCTCCACATGAAAGCGGCCGGGCTCCGGCCCCAGCGCCTTCACCGTCGCGCGCAACTTCGCCGCGCCCAGCCGCTCGGCGGCGATCACTTCATAACGGCGCGTCGGCCAGATGACGGCGAAGCCGTTTTCCCGTGGCTCGACCTTTTCCTCGGTCGCCACCGGCGCGGCCGTCGGCGGCTTCGGCTCGGCGTTCGCGACGAGCGCGGCAAAGTCGGCGGCGGGACGGCTGGGATTGGAAAAAAAGGCGTTGGCGTCCTTGCAGCCGTCGGGCCACGCGAGCGCACGCACCGGCACCGGCGGCGTGCGTCCGGCGAGCAGCACGGGCAGTTTTTCGCGCAGCCGCTGCGTCCCGGCGCGGCCCGCCTCGTCGCTATCGAGCGCCAGGACGATTTCGTGGGCCTCGGTTTCGCGCACGAGCTTTTCGTGGTGCCCGGTAAAACCGTCCGCGCCGTAGAGCGGCACGACGGCCCGCTCCCCGGCCTGCCATATGCTGAGCGCATCGAAGAGCGACTCGACGAACACGACCCGCCTTGCGTGCTGCGCCGCCGCCGCGTTGAACGCGGCCCGGTGGCCTCCGGCCAGGTAAAGGTGCGGCGTGGCGTCGGCCGGGAGCTTCGCGCCCGGCCCGTCGATCCGACGGCCGTAGAGCCCGACGACAACCCCGTCCGCAGCGCAGATCGGCACGACCACCCGGCCGTAAAACACCTCGTTGCCCTTCGCGTTCAAAACGCCGAGCGCTTGGAGTTGAGCGATAATTTCGCCGGACTTGGGCAGCGCCGTTTTCAGCGTCCCGTTGCTG
>JBOHXF010000033.1:0-1788 GCA_050737455.1 Opitutaceae bacterium
TCCGAGGACCTCGCCGCCTCGCTCAAGCGCTGGCAGACCGAGCAGAATCTGCGGGCGCCCGTCCTCCTGTGGGTCGTCAAGAACCGCCATTCGAAGAAATTCGCGAAGCTCCTGCACGACCTGATCACTCCGCGGCTTCTCGGCGCCATCTTCTTCGGGATCGACTACGAGGCCCTCCAGGCGGCGAGCGCGCGGCGGATCCCGCTGGCCGACATCCTGAGCGAGGACCCCGACCTGATCGCGGACCTGCTCGCCACGGCCGATCCCGAAACCGCGCGCGATCTCGCGAACACGCTGCTCCTCAACCAGGGCTTCGAGGAGCTCACGAAGAAGTCGCTGCTCGCCCGCTTCATCAAGATCTTCCCCAACATCCAGTCGCTGGTCGCGGCGGATGCGGAAACCAAGGAGGAGCAGCTCCTGGTGTCCCGCTCCAGCTACGACCGGCGCCGCGAGGAGTACGAGGCCATCGTCTCGAAGAAGATCCCCGAGAATTCCCGGGCGATCGCGGCCGCCCGCGAACACGGCGATCTCCGCGAGAATTCCGAGTACAAGATGGCCAAGCAGGACCAGCAGGTGCTGATGGCCCAGAAGGCCCAGCTCGAGCGCGAGCTCGCCCGCGCCCGTGTCACCGACTTCAAGGATGCGCCGGCCGACCAGGTCGGCGTCGGCAGCGTCGTGGAGCTGCGCGCCCAGGACGGGTCCGCCCACCGGTACAGCATTCTCGGGGCCTGGGACAGCGACCCGGCCAACCAGATCATCTCCTACAAGACCCCCCTTGGAGGCGCCCTCCTGGGGCGGAAAAGCGGGGAATCGGTCAAGGTGAAGACAGGCGCCGCCGAGGAAATCTACACTGTCGGCGCAATCGAACGTTACAGCGGAAGCTTCTGACCGGCCGACCTCCGCCGGACGCGATGGAGTTTCTGCTCAAAGGCCTCGTCGCGGGCTTCATCATCGCCATGCCGCTCGGGCCGGTCAGCGTGCTGTGCTTCCGGCGCGTCTTGACCGACAGCCGGCTCGCCGGCCTCGCCACCGTCTTCGGCGCGGCCACCGCCGACATGATCTACGGGCTCATCGCCGCCGTCGGCGTGACGGCCGTCGCCCACATGATCGAGAAGCACCTGGTGGCGCTCCATGTCTTCGGTGGTCTCATCCTGCTCGGCCTCGGCCTTGCGATGCTCCGCTCGGACCCCAATCCCAACGGCCGCGACCCGGGTTCGGCCCAGACCCTCGCCGGCGCCTATCTTTCGTCCTTCCTGCTCATGATCGCCAATCCGGTGATCGTGATCTCCTTCTTCGGGGTGTTCGCGGTCCTGGACCTCGCGGTCCACCCCGCCGGCATCACCGGGGAGATTCCGCTCGGTGCCGGCCTGTTCGCCGGCTCCGCGTCCTGGTGGCTCGTGTACAAGCTGGCGGACGCCCTTGCGGGCCATACGCTGCGCCACAAGGGGCTGCGGGCCATCAATCTGAGCGGAGGGCTCCTGATCTGCGCCTTCGGCCTGTATAACTTGGGCATGGCCTTTTTGTCGGGGCGCTGAGAGGCTTCGGTTCGCCGTGAGCGTATCCTGGGACCTGCTGAAAACCCTCTCCGATCCGACTCGCGTGCGCCTGCTCGCGCTCGTGATGCGCGAGGAGCTCTCGGTGGCCGAGCTCCAGGAGGTACTCGGGATGGGGCAGTCCCGCATCTCCTCGCAACTGGCGCTTCTGCGCCAGGCGGGACTCGTCGTCGACCGGCGCGACGGCAAGAAGGCGTATTATTCGCTCCGGGTGGACCTCGCCGCCGACGAGGGG
>JBOHXF010000034.1:0-6976 GCA_050737455.1 Opitutaceae bacterium
TCGATGTCGTGTCGATGTTCAACCTGGAATCGCTGAAAGCGCCGGCCGCGGCGAACGCCCGGGGGAGGGAAGCAGGCGATTTCTGGCAAACCTTGCAGAACGGCTCGTACGTTTGGGTTCCGCCCGCCTTGGCCGAAGCGAAATCCGTGCGGCTCGTGATCGGCGGCCAGCTCGTCGATCTTCCGGTCGCTGGGCCCATCCAGGCGGCCCGAGATGGCGCCGAGCCGCCGAACAACCTGCTGGTAATGGATTTGCCGCGCCTCCAGCGGCTCATCGGCCGGGTGGGCCGCATCGACCGAGTGGAATTCATTGTGGCGCCCGGGCCGCGCGTCGAGGAACGGCGCGCGGAGCTGGGCGCATTCCTGCGCCGCCTGGGCGGCGACGGCTCGCGCTGGTTCGTCCGGACGCCGGGCGCCCGCCGGGAAGTCGCGAAGCGTATGACCGAGGCGTTTCGGTTGAATCTGCTCGTCCTGTCCCTGATCGCCCTGCTGGTCGGATTGTACCTCATCCTGCAGGCGCTGGACGGCGCGGTCGTGCGACGCCGGCAGGAGATCGCGATTCTGCGCTCGCTCGGGGTCGACGCCTCGACCATCCGGGGGCTCTGGTTGGTGGAATCGGCGGCATTGGGAATGCTCGGTGGCCTCGCGGGCGTGGGCTTGGGCTGGCTCGGAGCCCAGGGCGCAGTCCGGGCCGTCGGCCGGACGGTAAACACGCTTTACTACGCGACCACAGTGAGTCGGGCCGGTCTGGATTGGCCGGACGCCTGGCTGGGCCTCGGCCTCGGCATCGCAGCAAGCATCGCCGCCGGCTGGTGGCCGGCGAAGGAGGCGGCGCAAACCCCGCCCGCGCAGATCCTCGGACGCGGCGCGGCGCCGGGGGCCGCGTTCTGGCGTCGCCCGTGGATCGGCGTCGCCCTTCTCGCCGCGGGTTATGGGCTCATCTGGTTCGGCCCGCTGCGGCTGGCCGGCGGCGTGCGCTTTCCGTTGGCGGGCTACGCGGCCGCGCTCGCCTGGATCCTTGGCGGCGGGATTGTGTTCGCGGGGACCCTGCCGCTCGCCGCCGGGCTTTGCCGCGGGCTCGGCTGGTCCGGGGCGGCCGCCCGGGTGGCGCTCACGCACCTGCGGCGCCCCTCCGGCCGGCACGGGCTCGCGGTGGCCTCGCTCCTGTGCGCAGTCGGCATGAGCGCGGGCATGGCGATCCTCGTGTCGAGTTTCGAGCGGACGGTGCGCCACTGGATTGCGCATTCCCTGGCGGCGGATCTTTACCTGTACAGCGCCGGAGCCCGCAGCGCGTCTGCCTCGTCCCAGATCCCGGCCGCCATCTGGCGGCGAATCGTCGCCCACCCCGGTGTGGCCGACGCCTTGGTGCTCGCGGCCTATCCCATCCAGATCGGAAAAGGCGCCCCTGCGCTTCTGACCGGAACCGATCTTCGGCGGATGCACCGGCTTGCCGACCTGCCATGGATCGAGGGTCCGGACCGCGCCGCTTTCGATCCGGCGCGCAACGCCCATCTGGTCGTGGTGAGCGAGAGCTTCTCGGACCGCTTCCGCAAATGGAAAGGCGACCGGCTGACGCTTCCCACGCCGGCCGGCCCGGAGGCGGTGACCGTCGCCGGCGTCTACGCCGACTACGGCAACGAACGCGGGACCGTGATGGCGCCCTGGCACAGCCTGGTGTCCTGGATGGGGGACGACTCGGCGACGCACGTTTCACTGTTCCTTCGGCCGGAGGCCAATGCGGTGGCGATGCGCGCGGAACTGACCCGGGAATTTCCAGGGCTCGAAGTGTTCACCCAAAGGGAGCTCCGCGAGCTCGTGCTCCGCGTCTTTCGCCAGACCTTCTCGATCACGTACGCCCTCGAGGTCATCGGCATTTTTGTCGCGGTGGCGGGCCTCGCGCTTGCGATGGCCAGCGTCCTCCTTGACCGGCGGGATGAGTTGACCACGCTGCGCGCGCTGGGCTTTTCCCGCAGGGAGATCGCGGGCGCAGCTTCGAGCGAAGGCCTCGCGCTGGCCGTTTGGGCGATCATCGGCGGGCTCACGCTCAGCCTCGCCATGGGCTGGCTCCTGATCCACGTCATCAACAAGCAGTCGTTCGGCTGGACCCTCCAGTTCCATTTTCCCTCCGGGCAGATCGCGATCCTGGGGGTGGCCGTCGCCACGACCGGATGGGCGGTCAGCTACGCGGTTGGACTATGGGGAGCCGAACTTCCGGCGGACAGGGAAGAATGAAGCCGCTGATGACGATTCTGGTCGCCTGCTGGGTCCTCGTCCCGGCGCGCGCCTTCGAGACTCCCAAGCCAGGGCACCGATTCGTATTCCCGCGTGACGACGGAGCGCATCCCGCCTTCCGCATCGAATGGTGGTACATTACCGGCCATCTTTTCGAGCCGGCGCCGACCGCCGCCAAATCGCCGCCCGCTGGCCGCCGGTTCGGCTTCGAGGCCACGTTTTTCCGGTTTGCCGCCCCGCACCGCGTGCCGGAGCCGAATCCGGATTTCTCGGTCAACGAAATCGAGCTGACCCACATGGCCGTCACGGACGTTGCAGCCGGGCGATTTTACCACGAAGCGCGGCTCAACCGCGCCGGATGGGACGCGCATGCGGCCACCGGCACGCTGGACGTCGTCAATGGCGAGTGGTCGCTTCGGCTCGTTCCCTCCCCAAGTGCCGGGAACGACGGATCCGCCGGCAACCCGGCAGACTCGGCTTTCCCCCATCGACCAGGTTCACCGCGCTTCGTCCTCCATGGCGGGATCCAGGCACGGGCGGCCTTCAATCTCGTCTGGACGCCGGCGAAGCCCCTTGTCGTCTTCGGCAAGAATGGCGTGTCGCGCAAAGGAGCGGATCCGTCGGAGGCGAGCTACTATCTCAGCTACTCCCGTCTGGTCGGAGGGGGCCGGCTGACCCTCGGAACCCGTTCGTACGAAGTTCGCGGCGAAGCATGGATGGACCACGAGATAAGTTCGAGCCAGCTCGGCAAGGGACAGGTGGGATGGGATTGGACCTGCGTCCAGTTTGGCGACGGCGCGCAACGGGTGCCCGGGATCCAGGGCGAATCGGCGGCGGCACCCTGGGAGCTCATGCTCTACAGGATCCGCCGGGCGGACGGCTCCGCCGACCCCTATTCGCGTCTCCAATGGGTCGATCCAGCCGGAAAACCGATTGACGAACCGTTCGACTGGAAAGTGCTGTCGTGGTGGAAAAGCCCGCATACAGGCGCGCGTTATCCGTCGAGGGTCCGCCTGACGACTCGCGATCCGCGGACCGGTCGGCAGATCGTCCTGGAGATCGATCCGCTTCTCCAAGACCAGGAACTCCCGAACGAGGTGGGCGGGGGCGCCTACTGGGAGGGTGACTGCAGGGTTCGTGACGCGAGCGGACACGACGTCGGCAACGCTTACCTTGAGCTCACCGGGTATGCAAAACCCCTCAGATTTTGACCGAGAATACGAATAAGATGACTCCGCGCGTTGGTCCTGGCGGCGGCGTCACCGTGGAAGATAATCCGAGGCGGGATTAAGATTGGAAACCTAAGCAGATTGTAAACAGGGGCCCGGCGATCGTCGGACTGGTTTACGAAAAAACGGCATTTCCGGCGCGATCGGACCGAGCGGAAACGCGGCCGCAATATTTAACCGGCGGGAAATCCAATCGCTTGCGCGATCGGAGGTCGCCCGGCGGGCCGAATGGCATGGGAAATGCGAATTTTTCCACACCGCTTCCGGCCGGCCGATCAAAGCATCCTCCAATCTCCGTCCTCCCCTCCCATATGAAAACCAATTCGCCTTTGATCCTGGCGGGCTGCTTGGCCGGCGGCCTCCTCGCGGCACCGGCACTTCGCGCCGACATCATCCTCACCATCGAAAACCCCGGCGTGCAATCGACAACGGTGAGCGGCGCCGCCACCGAAACCTTCGACTCGGCTCCGCTGGGAGACGTGGCCTCGCCCTATGCCACCGCCGTGGGCACGCTGTCCGGTGGCACGGTCGTTGCGTCGACCTACGACGGGGGCCAGTACGGCGGGGCGGACGAAACCGCGTTCTTCACCGTGCTTGGCGATGGCTCGTCGGCGACACTGATATTTCCGGCGCCGGAAGACTATTTCGGACTATGGTGGGCAGCGGGCGACCCCGGGAACCTCCTAAAGCTGTACGACGACGGCACGCTGATCTCCAGCTATCAGTTCAGTGAGATCACTCCCGATTTGAGCGCCGCATATTATGGCAATCCGAACAATGGTTTGGATTCCGGCCAGCCCTTCGTCTATCTGGATTTTACTACGGCGGGCGGGACGAAGATTACGTCGGTCGAATTCGACAACATCACGGACAGCGGATTCGAGATGGACAACCTGAGCGTGTTCGGCGAACCGATTTCCCCTCCGGGCCGCGCGGTTCCCGACGGCGGCTGGACGCTCGCTCTGCTGACCATCGGAATCGGTGGTTTGCTGGCGCTGCGGCCCTCTCGCCGGCTCGGGGCCGGCATCGGCGTCCCCGGAACTTAGGGCCCGCAGTGAGGGGGTTGAAGCGGTCGGACGATGACGCAGCGCCGGCTTGAGGTTTTGCCGGAAACGGCCTTGGTTGGGCGGTTTCCATGCCTTCCATTCTCGAGTTCGCGGCGGCGAAGCGGCAGGGGCGCAAGCTCGTCATTGTCGCCGCCTACGACGCGTGGTCGGCGCGGCTCTTGAACGACGCATCAATCGATGCGATTCTGGTGGGGGATAGCGTCGCCATGGTGGTCCATGGGGAGGCCACGACCGTCGGTGCGACGGTCGAGATGATGGCCCTGCATACCCGGGCGGTCGCGCGGGGGGGGCCGGCCAAGCTGATTGTCGCGGACATGCCGTTTCTTTCCGTGCGGCGGGGGGCGACGGCGGCTGTGGACGCCGCCGGGGCGCTCGTTCGCGCGGGCGCGCATGCGGTGAAGATCGAGGGGGTGCGCGGGCATGCCGACGTCATTCGTCATCTCGTCGAATCCGGCATCCCCGTGATGGGGCATATCGGGCTGACGCCGCAATCCGTCCATGGATTGGGAGGCTACACGGTGCAAGGGAGGGACGGGGAGGCGGGGGAGCTCAAGATCGACGCTGCCGCAGTCGAGGCGGCGGGCGCCTTCGCGCTCGTGCTGGAGTGCCTGCCGCGCTCGCTCGCGGGCGAGATTACCGCGCAGGCCCGGATTCCGACGATCGGGATCGGCGCGGGAAGCGGATGCGACGGGCAGGTGCTCGTTCTGCACGACTTGCTGGGACTCAACCCGGAATTCCGGCCGCGGTTTGTCCGCCGGTTCGCAGCGGGGCACACCTTGGTGAAGGAGGGCGTCGAGAGATTCGCGGCCGCCGTCCGGCGGGGCGCGTTTCCCGCGGCCAAGGAGAGCTTCCGCTAGGCCGTGCCGCGCCCGATCGCCACCGTCGCCGAATGGCGGGCTCTGCGTGCCGGGCTGCGCGCCGACGGGCGCTCGATCGGGTTCGTCCCGACCATGGGCGGGCTGCACGCTGGGCACGCATCGCTGTTCTCGGCGGCGCGGCGGGAGTGCGGGTTCGTGCTCGCATCGGTGTTCGTCAATCCGACGCAGTTCGACGATCCGCGGGATTTCGAGCGGTATCCGCGGACGTGGGCCGAGGACTGCGCGCTGATGGACGCCGAGCGCGTCGATGCCGTGTTTGCGCCTGACGCCGCCGAAATGTACCCGAACGGAGCGCGCTACACGGTCGAGGAGCATGCGCTCAGCCGGGAGCTGTGCGGGGCGTTTCGGCCGGGCCACTTCACGGGCGTTCTCACGGTGGTGATGAAGCTGCTCGCCATCGCCGGGGCGGAACGCGCGTATTTCGGAGAGAAGGATTATCAGCAGCTCGAACTGGTGCGCGGGATGTGCGAAGCGTTTTTCGCGCAGACGGCGATCGTGGGCTGCCCCACGGTGCGCGAGTCGGACGGGCTCGCGATGAGTTCGAGGAACGGGCGGCTCTCGCCCGAGGAGAGGCGGCTGGCTCCGCGATTCCACTGCGCGCTCGCGGAGGCGCCGACCGTGGCGGAGGCCCGCGTCCGGCTGGAGCGGGCGGGGTTCCGCGTGGAGTATGTGGAAGAGCGGCACGGCCGCCGGCTTGGGGCGGTCCGGCTGGGAGGCACCCGATTGATCGACAATGTCGCGTATTGAGGCAAAGTCGGCGGCCGATCGCCGCGGCCGGTTCGCGCGGACGATCCCTTCATCATGACCCCCTCCGGAAATGTCCTTTTCGCCCTGACGGGCTCGATCGCCGGTTACAAGGCTTGCGCAGTGATCTCGCGACTGGCCCAGGCCGGCGTCGCGGTGCAGACCGTGGTCACTGCGGACGCGCTGCGCTTCGTCGGAGCGGCCACGCTCGAAGGGCTTTCCGGGCGGCCGGTTTATGGAAACCTATGGGAGGCGGGACGGGCGCTCGATCACATCGAACTTGCGAGGCGGGCCGACCTCGCCGTGGTTTGCCCGGCGACGGCCAATGCGATCAACCGGCTTGCTTCGGGCCTCGCGGACGATCCGATCGGGACTCTATTTCTCGCTTGGGAGTTTCCCGAGAAGCCCTGGTGGATCGTGCCCGCGATGAATGCGCGGATGTGGGCGCATCCGGCGACGCGCGCGGCCGTGGAGCGGCTGCGCTCGTGGCCGGTGCGTGTGTTCGAGCCGGCGGAAGGGGCGCATGCGTGCGGGGAGGAGGGCCCCGGCCGGCTCCCCGATCCGGAGAGCGTCGCGGCAGATATTTTGGCGGAATTGAAGGTGCGCGTTCGCGCCCCGAATCCGATGGTGCCCGCTCCCCAATGAACCGGCCGCCCCGCCGTCGGCGATGAAGATCCTGATTACCGCGGGTGCGAGCCGCGAAGCCATCGACGCGGTGCGGTTCATTTCGAACGTCAGCAGCGGCCGGACGGGCGCCGCCCTCGCCGATGCGCTGGTGGCGTTGGGGCACCGGGTGACGATGCTCCGCGGGCACGGTTCGGCCGAGC
>JBOHXF010000035.1:0-4398 GCA_050737455.1 Opitutaceae bacterium
CTCCTGGGCGCCCGTCCGCTGGCCGCCGCGGTTCGGCGTCGCCGTGCGTTTCGGCCAGGGCCGGTAGGTCCAGGTGCAGCCGTCGGCAATAGTCAGCGCCCCGAAATGCCCGATCGCCGCGGCGGCATTGTCTCCGCGCCGGAGCTCCACGTCCGGCCAACGGAAGACGTGCTCGGCGTCGCCGCGCTTGATGCCGAGCGAGCGTCCGTTCAGGAGCAATTCGACCTCGGGGGCGTTGGAAAACACCTCGACGGCCGTGTCCGGCAGGTGCCTCACGAGGAACCGGCCACTCGCGATGTAGACGGTGGGCTCCGGGCTCCAATTGGCCTTGTAGAAGTAGAACGCGTCCTTGCGGGTGCGCCGGTCGTAGGTGACGAGCCCCTTGTCGTTCCGGCCTGGGTGGTCGCCCTCGTTCCGCCCGTCCGACGCGAAGTCGAACATGCAGAAGACCAATTTGCACCAAAGGTACGGCCGGCGGGACAGAGCGGCCCAATACCGCTCGTGGAAATAGGTCTCGTACTCCTCCGGGTGGAAAGGGCCCGCCGCGACCGGGCGCTCCGGCGGCAGCAGGTGCTCGAAAATGCTTCCGCCGGCGCCGTATTCGCTGATCCCGAACGCGCGGCCGGGATGCGCGGCATGCGTCCGGTCGAGGAAGCCCGGCAATTCCGAAATGGGACCGGCGCCCGGATACCAGCCGGCGTAATGATTGAAGGCGACGACATCGGTGTGCCCGTTGCGGGGATCGCTCGGCGGCGCGTTCGAGGCGTACGTCGTCAGCCGCGTGCCGTCCTCCGTCTTGGCCAGCATGGCGAGATCGGCGAGGATGCGGTCGGCCGCCTTGCCCTGGGTCTCGTTGCCGACGCCCCAGAAGCAGATCGACGGGTGGTTGTAATCCTGGCGGATCAGTTCGCGGAGCTGATCTTCGGCGTTGTCCAGGAACCGATCCGTGCCCAGCGCATCGTCGATGAACGGGATTTCCGCCCAGACCACGATTCCGGCCCGGTCGCACCGGTCGTACCAGCTCTGGCTCAGCTGATAATGCGAGCGCACCGCCGTGCAGCCCAGTTCGCGCACCAGCGCGAAATCTTCCGCCTCGTCCGCCTGGCTGATCGCCCAACCTTCGTCGATCCGGTCCTGGTGCCGGTTGACGCCGTGCAGGTCCAGCGGATGACCGTTCAGAAAAAATCCCCGGTTGGGATCGACCCGGAAGTAGCGGATGCCGAGCGGCTGGTCGACGAGGTCCCGCAGCCTGCCTTTCGCGCGCAGGCTCACGCGCACCGTGTACAGATAGGGGTCCGCGAGCCCGTCCCACAGGTGCGGGTTCGCGATCGAGATGTCCTGGACGACGGTGAAGGCGTCGCCCGAGAGCATTTCAACCTTGTCCTTGGCAAAGGCGATGCGCCGGCCCGCTTCGTCCAGGATCTCCGTGGTCTCCTCGACCTTCCGGTCCTTGTCCTTGTAGTTCTCGATTTCCGCCCGGATGTTCAGGTCGGCCCGCTCGCGCGTGACACGCTCCTGGGTCACGAAAACCCCGGAGGACGCGTAGTCCATCATGGAAATCTGCACGGGGTCGACCGCGATGAGGCTGACGGGCCGGTACAGGCCGCCGAAGAAGGTGAAGTCGGCGTGGACCGGGATGATCCCGAGCGGACTGTTGTCCACCCGGACCGCGATCAGGTTGTCCTGTCCCGTCTTGAGGGCGTCCGTGGCGTCGAACCGAAACCGCGCGAAGCCTCCGAGGTGGCGCCCCAGGTGCTTGCCGTTGACGTAGACGTCGGCCTGAAAGCAGGCGCCGTCGAACTGGAGGTAGAGGCGCTTGCCGGAAAGCGAGGAAGGGACGGTCAGGTGCCGCCGGTACCAGGAGGGCCCGCGGCGGTAATTGCCTCCCCCGTCTTCGCCGTCGAAAGCGTTCCAGGTGTGCGGCAGGTCGACGCGCTGCCAGCTCGAATCGTTTAGTCCGGGAGCGGCTCCGCGGTCGCTGTCGTGCGGGAGGAACCGCCAGCCGGGATCCAAGTCGATCGTGATCCGGGGGCTGGGGGCCGGAGGGAGAACGGGCAGGCCGTGCGCCGCGATTCCCAAGTATTGCCGCAAGAAGGTCAGGACCTGCGAGCGCAGGTCCAGGGGCAGGGGACGCCCCCGCCAGGTCGTGAGATCGAACGCATGGCCGACCCCGGGAAGGAGCACCATCCGGTGAGCCACGCCGTGCGAGGTGAGGACGCGGTCCAGTTCCCGCGCCTGCGCCGGGTCCACCACCGGATCCGCGAGGCCCTGGGCGATGAAGACCGGGGGGGAGTCCATGGCGACGTGCGCCACCGGGGATGCCTCCGTCCACCGACCGGGTCCGGCCCGGGCCGATCCTCCGAGCATGGCCTCAAGCCCGCCCGGCCTGAAGCCGGAACCCGGCTTCGGGCGCCAGGAGGCGGGATCGGCGATCCCGCACAGATCCACCGCCGCGCTGACCGCGTCGGAGCGATCGGGATACGGCGCCTCGGGCTCCAGGGTCCGGTCTCCGGTCGTCAGGGCGACCAGGAGGGCGAGCTGGCCGCCGGCCGATGCGCCCATCACCGCGATCCGGTCCCGATCGATGTGGAACGCCGACGCGTGGGCCCTCAGAAACCGGATCGCGTTCTTGCAGTCGAGCAGATTGGCCGGCCAGGCGCCTGGGCCCAGGCGGTAATCGACGCTCGCGCACGCGTAGCCGGCCGCGGCGAGCGTGGAGCCCACCTCCCGCGCCCGCGCGTCGGCCCTGCCGCCCCCCGTCCAATTTCCGCCGTGGATCCACACCACCGTCGGGCTCGGCGGATCGTTCACCGCCCGGGCGGGCAGGTAGACGTCGAGGCGCTCCGGGCGGTCCGTCCCCAAATACGCCACGTTCGGGATGAAACCGGTCTGCGCAGCCGCCGCTCCGATCGCCGCCGCCATCATTCCCGCGAGCCCCAAGCCCGCGCGAATCGAAAATCCAAAAGTCATGCGGCGCCAGCCTCCACCTTCGTGCCGGCCAAGGTCAATGTCCGCGATGGGTCAACCGAACGCGCACGCTTGCTCGTTTGGTTTCGATGGGTTTGCTGGAAGCCATGCAAACGCGGAAACTGGGAGACCGGCTGACCGTCTCCGTGCTCGGCCTTGGGTGCATGGGAATGTCCGAGTTCTACGGCGCGGGCAACGACGCCGAGTCGGCGGCCGCGATCCAACGGGCGATCGAGCTCGGGATCACGCTGATCGACACGGCCGACGTCTACGGTGTGGGGCGCAACGAGGAGCTGGTGGGCCGGGCGCTCCGGGGGCGCCGGGACCTCGTGGTCCTCGCGACCAAATTCGGCAATGTGCGCGGCCCGAACGGCGAATGGCTCGGCGTCAATGGCTCGCCGAAGTACGTTCGCAGCGCGTGCGAGGCCAGCCTGAAGCGGCTCGGCGTCGACACGATCGACCTGTACTATCAGCACCGGGTCGATCCGAACACGCCGATCGAGGAGACGGTGTCCGCGATGGCCGAGCTCGTGAAGGAGGGCAAGGTGCGCCATCTGGGGCTTTCCGAGGCGGCGCCGAAAACGCTCCGGCGCGCCTGCGCCGTCCATCCGATCGCGGCGCTCCAGACCGAGTACTCGCTTTGGACCCGCGATCCGGAGCGGGAAATCCTGGCCGCCTGCCGCGAGCTCGGCGTCGGGTTCGTCGCCTACAGCCCTCTGGGCCGCGGTTTTCTGACCGGCCGCTTCAAATCGGAGGCCGATCTTCCCTCCGACGATGTCCGCCACCGGTACCCGCGCTTTTCCGGGGATAATTTCGAGCGGAATCTGGGCCTGGTCCGCACGCTTGAGGCGCTCGCCCAGGAGAAGGCCTGCACGCCCGCCCAGGCAGCCATCGCCTGGGTTCTCGCGCGGGGCCCGCAGGTGGTGCCGATCCCCGGCACGAAGCGCGCGCGGTATGTCGAGGAGAACATCGGCGCCCTCAGCGTGCATCTCACGCCCGAAGACCTGGAGCGCCTCGACCAGGCGTTTCCGATGGGGGCGGCGGTCGGCGAGCGCTACCACCCGCAGAGCATGCAGACGATCGATCGGTGAGCCGGGGCAGCCCCGGAACGGGGCTGCGCGGCGCCGCTTCAGCTCCAAGCTTCCCGGAGGAACCGCAGAAAGTTCCCGTGCATGACGGCGGCGACATCGTCCGCGCCGAAGCCGCGCTGCGCCAGAAGGTCCGCGAGCCGCCCGATATCGGCGATCGTGTCCAGGTCCCCCGGGCTCTGCTCCCGGCCGAAGTCCCCGTCGAGGTCTGTTCCGATCCCGCAATGGCGGGCGTTGCCCGCGATCTGGCAGATGTGATCGAGATGATCGACGAGGTGCCGGAGGAGGAGCCCCGTCGATTGGGGCGTGCTGTGCCCCCGGACCCAACCGGGCACCATCATCC
>JBOHXF010000036.1:0-6607 GCA_050737455.1 Opitutaceae bacterium
GCTCGGTCACCTTCAGCGACGGGGTGACCGGCAAATGGGTCGTCGACAACTACGGCCGGCCGGGCTTCACGGAGATCAGCCGCAAGGACTATCGCCCCTCGCCGGCCGACGCCCAGTCCTTCATGCAGGAGCTGAGCGCGACGCTCCAGCAGCGCGGATTCTGATTCCCAAATGAAGGGGCCGATCGTGCTTTACCACGATTATCTCGACTTCAGGGTCCGGTGACGGTCAGGGCGGCCTCGAGGGCGAGCGCATTCGAGCCGCCGCCGACAAGGAGCCGGTGGCGGCCGGGCTGGACGGCCCAATCGTGGCGTTCCGCATCCCAGTAGGCGAAATCCGACGCTTTGATCCGCAAATGCACCTTCCTGCTCTCGCCGGGTTGGAGAAACATTTTGGCGAAGGCCTTCATTTCCTTCGCGGGCCGGGCCACTGGCGAGTCGTCCGGAGGGCTCGCGTAAAGCTGGGCGACCTCGGCGCCCGCGACGGCGCCGGTATTCGTCACCGTGAATTCGACGTTGACCCGGCCGCCGCCGGCCACGGCCGCCGGCCACGCCTTGAGGTCCCGGTACGCAAACGTTGTGTAGGATAGCCCGTGGCCGAACGCGTAGAGCGGCGCGATCCGCTTCGACTCGTACCACCGATAACCGACGAAAACACCCTCCTCATAGCGGATGCCATTGATGGGCTGGCTCATGTCGCCGTCCTTCTCCCATCCCGCGTAGAGGCTCTCGCCCGGCGGGACGTAGCCGAACCCCGGCGAATCCTCGAAGCGGCGCTCGATCGTGATCGGAAGCTTGCCGGACGGATTGACCTCGCCGGAGAGCACTTCCGCGAGAGCTCGGTTGCCGATCTGGCCCGGGTACCAGGCGTAAACGATCGCGGCCGCCCGGTCGTTCCAATCGGCCATCCGGATTCCTCCGCCGGAGTTCACGATGACCGCGGTTCGCGGGTTCAAGCCGACCGTCCGCACGATCCGCGCCTCTTCCTTCGGCGGCAGATCGAAGGGGCGGTCCCAACCCTCGCTGTCGAAGGTGCCCGTGCTGAGCAGGACGGCGGCCGCATCCCGGATCTGTTCGTCCGTGGGATCGGGAAGATAAACGAGCCGGGATCCGAAGGCGCCCGCCAGCGCCTGGATCAAAGTGACGTTGCCATATCCCTCCACTTCGGCGGAACCGCCGCCGCGCGGGAGGACCTCGGCGAAGGCGCCCGTGAGCAGGATCCGTCCGGGAGCGCCTGGGCGGAGCGGCAGCAGGCCGTCGTTCTTAAGCAGCACAATGCCTTCGCGGGCGGTCGCGAGGGCGATTTGCTCGTGTTCGGGCAGCTTGGATAGAAAGTAATCGTCCTTGACCGGCCGGTCGTAAAGGCCGGCCGCGATGCAGGTCCGCACAACGCTGGTTGCCATCCGGTCGATTTCCCGGATGGACACCTTGCCCTGCGCGAGCACGCGCTCGCCGTCCTTCCGGATCTGCTTGTCGCCGGGCATCTCCAGGTCCTGGCCGGACTTGACGAGCTTTTCCGCATCCCAGACCGACCACCAGTCCGTCATGACGAGCCAGCGGTAACCGAGCACGCCCCGCAGCAGCTCCGTGATGACGTGACGGCTTTGGCCGCACCACTCCCCATTGAGTTGGTTGTAGGCCGTCATCACCGCCATCGCCCCGGCCCGCACGCCGGCCTGGAACGCCGGCAAGTAGATCTCGTGGAGCGTCCGCTCGTCCACGATCGAATTGGACGTCCGGCGGCGGAAGTCGCTGTTGTTCGCGACGAAATGCTTGAGTGTCGGAACGGTGCCGGTATCGAGCACGCCGCGGACGTAGGCTTCGACCATCCGGGATGCGAGGAAGGGGTCCTCGCCGAAGTATTCGAAGTTCCGGCCGCATTGGCTGATCCGGTAGATGTTCATGCCCGGACCGAGGAGGAACGCGATGCCGCCCGCTCGGCACTCCTCCCCCACCGCGCAGGCGTAGCGGTACGCCAGGTCCGGGTTCCAGCTCGCCGCGAGCGCGATCGGGCTGGGAAACGCCGTCGATCTGTCCAATCCCGCGCTGACGCCGTCGCGCAGGTGCACGCCCTGGGTCGCGTCCGACATGTACAGTTCGGGAATCCCGTGCTCCCGGAATCCTCGGATGTAGAAATTATTGTGCCCGCTGACGAGCTGCAGCTTCTCCGCGGCGCTCATCCGGCCCACCACGGCATGGGCGCGGCGGTCGGCGTCCTCGTAGCTGACTGGCGTCTTGAACGACGGCTGGCCTTGGGCGGAGGTGGCGCTGACGATTTCGGGCATGGCGGCGGGAACGTGCCGCTCGATGCTTGGTCCCGCGCTCGGCGCCGGCAACCCGATTTCCAGCGGGGCATACCGGCCGACCCGAGTCAACGGGCGGCGCAAAATCCGGCGCATGGATCATCCCTTTCGGCCAGATTCACCCTCTCATCCTGCACGTTCGGCTCGTGCTCCTCGATCGCGACCTGGACCTCTTTCGTGCAGTGCCGCCCCACACTAAGGATCCATGCCGAACCCCTCCCGGACGACGTCCCTTTTTTCCAACTTAGGTCCGGTGCAAAAACAACTCCGAATTTTCTACCGATATGAGCATTGGTCCCCGGAGCGTGTATTTTGGCAGCATTACGCCTCCTGCACGTGAGTTATTTTTGCACAATCCCTTACGGAATGGGAAGGTGAAAGTTCGAGATCACAGATTGTGCCCTCGCGTTTGGATCACCGCGGCCGGAGCATCCGCCGAAATTCGGCCTCGTCGATCACCGCCACCCCCAGGCTCCGCGCCTTTTCCAGCTTGGAACCGGCCTCTTCCCCGGCGAGGACATAATCGGTCTTCTTGCTCACGCTGCCGCTGGCCTTGCCCCCGCCCGCTTCGATGAGCGCGGTCGCCTCCTCGCGGCTCAGGCCGGGCAATGTTCCCGTCAGAACGAATGTCTTCCCGGCGAAGACTCCGGAGTCCCCGCCGCCTGCGGGGGCCGACGGCCGGACGCCCAAAGCCTTCAGATCCTCGACCAGCCGGCGATGTCGCGCGTCGCCGAAATACCCGACGATGGCATCCGCCATCGTCTCTCCGATCCCCGCGATCCGGCTCTCGCCTTTGTCGGTGAGAAAATCCGCCCGCGCAGCCGACGCCAGTGCCTCAAGCCCGCGGAACCTTCCCGCGAGGTCCTTCGCGGCGGCGACGCCCACATGGGGGATCCCAAGGCCGTTGATGAAGCGCCACAGCTCCGCCCCCTTGCTCGCGTCGATCGCCGCGAGCAGATTGTCGGTCGATTTTTCGACGCTCCTCCCGAGCGTGAGCAGATCCTCCCGTCGCAGCCTGTAGAGGTCCGCCGGGCCCTTCACCCAACCCCGCTCGACAACGGAGTCGATCATCGCCGCGCCCATCCCCTCGATATCGACGCAGCCCTTGGACGCAAAGTGCGCCACGCGCCGGCGTACCTGCACCGGGCAGTCGTAATTGGGGCAGCGCACGGCCACCTCGCCTTCCCGCTGCACGACCGTCGTGCCGCACGCGGGGCAGGTGCCCGGGAATTCGAAGGGCCGGCATTCCGGCGGGCGTCGGTCGCGGTTCACCCCCACCACGGCGGGGATCACCTCCCCGGCCTTCTCGACATAGACAAAATCTCCGGCGCGAACATCCTTGCGCGCGATCTCGTCCCGGTTGTGGAGGGTCGCACGGCTCACCGTGGTTCCGGCCAGCTCGACCGGATCGAGTTCGGCCACGGGCGTCAGCACCCCGGTCCGGCCCACCTGGACGACGATGCTTTGGAGCTTCGTCTCGGCCCGCTCGGGCGCGAACTTGTACGCCATGGCCCAACGCGGCGCCTTGCTCGTGCTCCCGGCCTCGCGCCGGAGCGCGAGCGCATCGAGCTTCACCACCGCGCCGTCGGTCGCGAACGGGAAGCCGTGGCGCAGCAGGCCCAGCTCAATGACGGCGGACCAGGTCTCGTCCATCCCATGGGCGAGCCAATACTTGGGCACGGTCGGGAGCCCCCAGTCCCTCAACCGCTCGTGATACCCGCCCTGGGACGATCCGGCGGCCCCCGGCGGATCGCAGAAGCCGGCTCCGTAGAGCACGATCTCCAGCTTCCGTCGCGCGACTTCCCGCGGATCGAGTTGCTTGAGCGTGCCGGCGGCAAGGTTGCGGGGATTGGCGTAAGGCTCCACACCCTCCTCCTCCCGGTCCTGGTTGATCCGCGCGAACTCCTCCAAGGTCAGGTAGATCTCCCCGCGGATTTCGATGAGATCCGGGACGGCTCCTCCTCGCGATTGGCCTCCCTTCAACTCGCGCGGCAGGCCCTGGACCGTGAGCACGTTGGCGGTGACGTCGTCGCCTTCGACCCCGTTGCCCCGGGTCGCGGCGCGGATGAGCCTGCCCTTCTCGTACGTGAGGCTCACGGCCAGGCCGTCGATTTTGGGCTCGACGATGTAGGCCAGGTCGTCCCGGCCGAGGAGGCGGACCAGTCGGGCGTGAAATTCCCTCAGCTCCGCCTCGGAATACGTGTTGTCCAGGCTTTGCATCGGCTGCCTGTGCCGGTAACGCTGAAATCCTTCGGAGCGGTCGTCGCCGACCTTCTCGGTCGGCGACTCTCCCGGCGCGGCCCGCGCCTCGAGGGGGAATTTCCCCTCCAGGTCGGCCAAGTCGCGCTTCAGCCGGTCGTAATCCGGATCGGAAATCTCCGGTTTCGACTTCCGGTAATACAATTCGTCATGCCGGGCCACCTCCCGCCGAAGCTGCGCGATTCGCTCCTGAATCTGCCCGGTTTCCATCCGGCAAACCGCTACCTGCTCCTCCATCCCGGTTCAACTCCCATCCGTGGCACGCCTTGGCGCCGATCGGCCGGGGATCATCCTTCCGGGACGGGCAAGTGCTGCCGCACATGCTGATTCGGCCCCTGAGGGAGCTCCGCAAGGCCCGGACGGTTGCCATGCCGGACGGAGTTCCCGTCGGACGGCGGACCCGACGGCGAAATCGGCCCGGAGACCCCGACGGGTTCCCCCACGTCCCGGAAGTGCGATCTAGGGCCGAACCGAGCCACTAGCCTCGGGTGGTCCGGTCAGCACGCCGGCGGCGCGCATCACGGCCGGCGAGGGGTACCACATGCTGTCGGGCGAAGTCCTTAGGGTCCTGCGCACGAAAACCTCCGAAACCCCGGCAGCCCGCATGTCGAAGTCGAGCTGGAACTGCATCGCGAATTTCAGCGGCGCAGAGGCTTCCGGCAGCGACGGAGAATGAAAGCCGAGGGTCCCGCGGGGGCCGAGCGTGCGATGCACCCCCGCGAGAAAAACCACCGTGGCCGCGCTCTCGCAGTCGCCGACAGCCCGGGTGTCCAGCCGACGCCGACGCACCTCGGCCGCGATCCGTTCGCCTTCGGCGAGCCTGCCGCCCGGGCTGTCGATCAGGATCGTCCGGACCTTCGGCGAATCGGCGAGCACCCGCTCGAATTCCCAGTGGCAGCCGCTTTGGAGGTTTCCGTGGATCGTGAGTTCGCGGCCCGAGGGATCGACCACAGCCGTGAAGGGCGTCCATCCGGGATCGCCCCGGACGATCGCCAGCAGCTCCCTTCCCTGCACGACGGCCTTTGTCGCATAGAAGTGAACCAGGAAGAGCCCGGAGAGGATCACGAACGCCTTGGCGCAAATCGGAGCAAGCCTCCGTCCGTGGAACTCGCCGTAGCGGGTCGCAGATCGCCAGATGCCCACCCGCTGCCAGAGCCGGACGGGCGCGTAGAGCAGCATCATCGCCAGGGCGATGATCGCGCTCAATCCCACGTCGATCCGGACGGAAACGAGCCCCGCCGCCGTCGCAAACACGGCCACCGCCAGATCCAGGGCCACGCAGTGCAGCCAGAAGGTTCGTGGCAGGTTGTACCGTCCGCGCCAGTGGCGCAGGACGATGCCGTCGGCATTTGGCTGCTCCCAGGGCGCCAGCCGGGCGCCGCTCGCCCGCAGCCGCTCCATTTCGGGAGCCTTGCATCGGCGCGCGGCCGTATGCGTGGCGCCGACCGTGAAGAGCACGGCCGGACAAAGCATGCAAAGCCCGATCAGCAACCCCGCCGCATAACCGGCGCCGACATCGCCGAACGAGCGTCCCATCAGCCAGAACACGACCCGCCCCATGATCGCGAAGACGACCCCGCAGCCCAGCGCGAAAAACCCCGACCGCAGGTGAGCGCGCCGAAGCAGCAGCGCCGGCCCGCGGCTCCGCGCCGTCGCCACGATGTCCAGCCTCCGCAACGCAACCCACGCGGCGCATGCGATGGCGGTCCCCGCGGCAAAAAGTGCAGCCAGCGTCCAATTCCCCGCCGGATGCAACGCTAGCTGCCAAACGCACCCCCCTCCGAAAGCAAACATCAAAACCACACCCCATCCGCGGATCCTGACCCAGAGGGGAATCGCCCCGTCGCACCAGCTTAGATCGACGCGCGCCTTCTCGTTCCCCACGCCCGGCGGACTGTCGGTCGGTCCCATTCACCCAACCCTGCCAAACCCCGCCGCCGAATCAAGCCAAGCGGACTGCGTCCGCCTGCTGGCGCCCCTGGAGGCGCTCCCCTCACCGCAAACGAGCGGCGCGCCCCTTTGAATGGGGAAGGCCCGGAAAAGGGG
>JBOHXF010000037.1:0-1793 GCA_050737455.1 Opitutaceae bacterium
GTGTTGAAGGCCGCGACGTATGCCGAGCCGATGGCGGCGCTCTGCGGGTCGTATTCGCTGACTTCGCTGAGCGGATCGAGCGTCGGGCCGGAGAAGCGCGTGTCGAGCGTGCCGGTGGTCAGATCCGCACCGCCCAGCAGCTCCTTCTGAAAGGCGCCGTACTCGATGCGTAGATTGGATTTCAGCAGGTAGGCCACCGGCAGGCCGGTGTAGTCGTGGAGCTTTGCCGCGATCGCCTGCCGCTGCGTGGGCGCGAGGCTGTTGCCGCGCATCAGCGCCAGTGTGTAATCCGTGGTGGCGAAGTGCTCGACCTGGGCGAGGAACGTGAGGAGATCCGGCGGCTGATCCGGGAGCTTGTGATGATACCAGGCGGTCGCGGCGTAGCTCGGCAGGGCGACGATGTACGGCAGGTCGACCGACGGATTCAGCCGCGGATCGTCGGGCATCAGGTCCCAGTCGAGAATGTCCGACTGCAGCATCACTCCGTTGAGATCGATGTCCTCCTTTTCCAGGGCGAGCGACAGGGCGGCCGCGCGCATGGTCCCGTAGCTCTCCCCGTAGAGGTATTTGGGCGAGTTCCAACGGCCGTACCGGGAAAGGAACTTTCGGATGAACATCGCGAACGCATGGACGTCCTGATCCACGCCATAGAAGGACTTGACGGCATCCTTGCCGCCGATGCGGCTGAAGCCCGTGCCGGGGGCGTCCACGAACACGAGGTCGCTGACATCCAGCAGGCTCTCGCCGTTGCTCACGATCCGGTAAGGCGCCGGCGGCGTGTGGGTGTGGTCCGCGGTCACGACCCGGACCGGCCCGAAGGCGCCCATGTGCAGCCAGACCGAGGAGGAGCCGGGGCCGCCGTTGAAGAGGAAGGTAATCGGCCGGTCGGACGCCGGGACGCCGCGCTTGAAGTAGGCCACATAGAACATGGAGGCCTCGGCGGTGGGATTTCCGGCGGCGCCCGGCGTGGCGCTCGAGTCCCAGCCCTTGGCGTGGACCACGAGGGTACCCGCCACCGCCTGATAATCGATACGCGCTCCGTCCACGGTGACCGATCCGCTGGAGGTGACCTCGGTCGGCTTGAAATCCGGCGCCGGCTTCGTGCCGGCGGCCCAGGCGGCGCAGACATAAAGCGAGAGCGTGATGGAGAGCAGGAATCGGTTGTTCAGGAGAGGGTGTGGCATACGTCTTGCTGTCTTCTTGGATTCGTACGGAAATTCCTGGCATGTGATCCAGCTTACCTTCCATGATGCCTCGGACACCCCGGTAGCAGTGCTCGAGGCGACCGAATTCAGAATCACCGGAGGCGTTCTCTGGAACCCTGCGGAGCACGGTCTCGTCGCGCGCTTTGCCGGCGGCTCCTGGGAGCACCGCGGCAAATACTACCCCAGCATCTCCCTCGCCGGCGCGTGCCGCCTGGCCTTTGGCATCGCGCGTGACCCACTGATTTCCGAGCCGATTTCCCTTTTTTCCATCACCGGCAGTACCTTCCGCGCCAACGGCGTGCCGATCGCGGAGTACGACGAGAAGCAGGACCTCTGGCACGGCCTCATCCGGGCGCTCACCTGGCAATCCATGCGCATCGTCAGCGCCGCGGCGGCCCCGGCCGTGGCGGACCCGGCGGGGATCCTCAATCCCTGGGACTACACCGGCGCGGGCTCGCCGGCGGAAATTTCTTCATCGAAGTAGACCAGATAGCGCTCGTGCGCCACCCGGTAGAACGGCACCAGTGTGACGTCCGCCGGCCGCCCCGCGCCGTGCGTGCGCCAGGTGAGCGGCCGCGCCGGATCGGG
>JBOHXF010000038.1:0-14270 GCA_050737455.1 Opitutaceae bacterium
CCATACAGGCTGCGGCGCAGCCGCACACCTTTCTAGGAATCGATCTCGGGGGCTCCGCCGCTGCGATCGAGACCCGAGGCAATTCGCTCTGCCATGTCGTGCTTCGCGGAGGAAGCTCCGGCCCGAATTACTCCGCGCCTCACATCGCGGAGGCCGAGCGGCTCCTGGCCAAGGCGGGCCTTCCGGCGGCGGTCATGGTCGATTGCTCCCACGATAACTCGGCGAAGCAGCCCGACCGCCAGCCCGATGTGCTGCGCGCGGTGCTTCGGCAAGTAGCCGGCGGCAACCCTTCGATCATCGGCGCCATGCTCGAAAGCAACCTCGAGCCCGGCAGCCAGCCGTTCCCTCAACCGAAGGCGGCGCTTCGCCACGGCGTCTCGATCACCGACGGATGCATAGGCTGGGGGACGACCGAAGCCCTGGTCCGTGAGGCTCACGCCGCGCTCGCCTGCCGGATTGCCTAGGGGGGCGCCACCGCTCAAGTTTTTCCTCCGCATGAAAGCTCCCCTCCGTGTCGCAGTCACCGGCGCCGCCGGCCAAATTGGCTATTCCCTGCTGTTCCGAATCGCGTCCGGGTCGATGTTCGGTCCCGACCAGCCGGTGATCCTTCATCTGATCGAGATCGAGCCCGCGCTGCCCGCGCTGGGCGGCGTCCTCATGGAGCTCCAGGATTGCGCGTTCCCGCTGCTTCAGGGAATTGTGCCGACGGCCTCCCTTGAGGAAGGGTTCAAGGGCGTGAACTGGGCCCTGTTGGTCGGCTCGGTGCCTCGGAAGGCAGGCATGGAACGCAAGGACCTCCTCGGCATCAACGGCAGGATCTTCATCGGTCAGGGGCAGGCCATAGCGAAGCACGCGGCCCCCGGCGTGCGGGTTCTCGTCGTCGGCAACCCCTGCAACACCAACTGCCTGATCGCGATGAACAACGCGCGTTCGGTCCCGCCGGATCGCTGGTTCGCGATGACCATGCTCGATCAGAACCGTTCCGCGAGCCAGCTCGCCCTAAAGGCCGGCGCGCCGGTCTCGGCGGTGTCCCATTTGGCCATCTGGGGCAATCACAGCTCCACCATGTATCCCGACTTCGATAACGCGCGAATCGCCGGCCGGCCCGCCACGCAGGTCATCGCCGACGGCGCGTGGTTCCGCGACAGCTTCATCCCAACGATCCAGCAGCGCGGCGCCGCGATCATCAAGGCCCGCGGGCTGAGTTCGGCCGCTTCCGCGGCCAACGCCGTGGTGGACACCGTGAAGGCCCTGACGCTCCCCACGCCCGAGGGCGGGTGGTTCAGCGCGGCCGTCTGCTCGCCGGGCGCGTACGGGATCGAAAAGGGCCTCATGTTTTCCTTCCCGCTCCGCACCGACGGCTCGAAATGGCAGATCGTGCCCGGCCTGCCGCTCACCGCATTCGCGCGGAGCCGGATCGCCGCCACCGAAGCCGAACTGAAGGAGGAAAAATCTCTTGTCGGAGAGCTGATTCCAGCTTAGCCCGCTTTCCGTGGTCCGGCCGTTCGGACGCGGATGCTGTAGCGCCGGGGGCCGGCGCTCTTCGCGACGAAACGGAGCGTTAAGGTCTCGCCGGGGCTCAGGCGCACGGGCTGCCAGGCCGTGGCCTCGGGTCGCCCCAGGCCGCCGAAAAAGACGCACTGCGCCTCGGCCTCGATCGGCAGCGCGCCGGCATCGCGCAGATCGGCCAGCACGGCGAGCCGGCCGGCCGCCAGGCGGCGGCTCAGGAAGCGCACCTCTTCCAGGGAATTCCTGCTGGCGGCGTCGAGCGCCACGTAGGCCGGCGTCGCTTCCGAGAAGGCGGGAGCCGCCGGCGGAGCCGGGCGCGGCGACGGTCCGGCGCATCCGGCCCAAAGCAGCGCCGCCAGCGCCGGAAACGCGGCGCGCCCGATGTCGCCAAAGCAAGAACGCATGCGGGCCATCGGATAGGCGGAGACGGCGGCGGCGCAAGCGCGGATGTGGCCTTCCGCGTCTACGGGGCGACCGTCGCGGTCACCGGCCGGGCGGCCCGCCCGGGACCGGCGGCATTCACGGCATTCACCCGGAAGGTGTAGCTCTGACCGACCGCGAGTCCATCGATCACTTCGAAAGCGGAGCGGCCCGCCCCGCCCCCCGCCGTCGACCCGACCGTCAGGATTTTCCGTCCGCCGAACACGATCCGGCGATCGCTCGGCTGAAACCGCGCCTCATAGGCTAGGATAGGACATCCTCCATCCGCGCCCTCCAGGGGGCCTTGGAACCGCAGGCATGCCATACCACCCGATGCCTGCACCACGACAAGCGCGGGGGGCCCCGGCCGCGGGAGCTTCCGGATCGAAGGGGTCACGGGAGCCGACGGCAGCGAAGGAGGTCCGACGCCGTTCGCGTTCGCGGCGACGACCGTGAACGTGTAGGTCCGGACCGGATTCAGGCCGTCGAGCCGGACATAGCCTTCCGATTCAAACTGCCCCGCGGAAATCGTCATGCGCGGACCGCCGCCCGAAGCGATCACGGTATAGCTGCGGATCGGCGCGCCGCCGTCCCAGGGCGGGCTCCAGGCCACGAGCGCGAATCGGGAGCCCGCCCAGGCCGCCACGCGATTCGGGGGTTCCGGACACGCCGCCGCGCTCACGCTCTCGTCCAGGATGGCGCGGTATTCGGGCTCGATCCCGAGGCGCGCGCGGAGGCTCCGCGGCGCCTGATCCGTCGCCGTGATCAGCCGGTTGCCCCCTTCCGTGAAGCCTGCGGGCCGAGCGCCCCATATTCCCTCCTGCCAATGGTTCCCGCGGACGACCACCGGCGCAGAGGCGCCGCGCACGCTCCAATTTTCGCCGCCGATCTCGAAGATCACGTTGTCCTCGATCGTCGCCGGCCCCTCCGCCACCCGCAGGGCGCACCCCGATCCGAATTGATCCGCAACGAGATTGCCGACGATTCTCCCGACGCCGGCCGTCGCGGCCGGCCCGTCGATCCGAATGCCGGAGCCGCCCGCCAGGAGCATCATATCGCGGATGACCACATTGCCGTCTACCCGCGCGCCGCCTGCGCGGACCACGATCCCGGAAGCGGGCACATGATCGATCTGATTACGCTCGATGCGGGTGCCTTCGGCCCGATCCACCCGGATCGCCGGGCGGGCATGGTATTCCGCGGCCACGTCGAAAAGGCGATTGTCCGCGATGCGGTTGTCCCGGCCTCCTTCCAGCTCGACACCCTCGCCGGAAATATCCCCGAACACGCAACCCACGACCGCGTCTTCCACGGCTCCGCCCGCCAATTCCAGGCCCGCCGCCCCGAGGTGAGCGAACATGTCTCCGACGAATTCCACGCGCCGGGTTCCGGAAAAGCAGACCTCACCCCTGAGGCGGGTGTCGGGGAAGCCCGCCGCGAAGCCGGGGGAGAGCCGGGTGGCGTACTCGAAGCCGATTCCCTGGAAGACGAGGGCCGTCAGCGGCCGTTTCGGCGTACCCCCGCCCGTCATGAGCGATTCAAGGACCGGGACCTCGACATCCCCCGCGGTCAGGTCCTCGCCGGCGCGCGGCACGTAATAGAACACCTTTGCCCTCCGGTCGAAATACCATTGGCCCGGCGTGCCCAGCAGCTCGTAGGCGTTCTCGATGTATTCCGGAAGCATGGCGCCGCCGGGGACCGCCCGCTGGGCCGTCTCCCACGCCGGCCGCTCCATGAAGATCGCGCGGCCCCGGATTGCGGCGACACGGATTCTCGGCTCCGTGTCCGGCGCGAAACCCGCCGGCTGTTCCGACCAGAGCGGATCGCCGCCCGTGTACACGAATTCCAGGTCCGAGGGATTGCGCCAGGAGGCCAGGCGGTCCGAATCCGCCCGGTAGCCGAACGGCGTCCGTTCAAGCCGGACCGGCAGGCGGCCCCGCGCGCGCTCCGCGCGAACTCCGTCCACGTAAAGCTGGCGCGCTCCGTCGATCCGCGCGGGAGCCGGCGCGGTCCATAGGTCCCGGGCGGCGTCGACCTGGCGCCAGCCGGTGATCCGGACGGCGCCGCTCATCACGGGCGATTCGCCCGGCTCCGCCTCCCAGATGACCCGGTGGCCCCCGTCGCCACCGTCGCGCGCGTCGAAGAGAAGCGGCGCGGAGAGTCGGTACGTCCCCCCCGAAAGCCAGATCGTCAGGTCCGAGGCGCGGCCGCGGTTCTGTCTCCGCGCGAGCGCCTGCGCCCGCGCCAGCGTCCGCACCGGCCGGTTCGCGGTGCCGTCTCCCGCGTCGCTGCCTCCCGGCGAGACGTACACGTCCGCCCGAAGGAGGGCGGGCAGAAGGACGAGGAGGAAGGCAAGCGCGCGAACCGGGCGGTCCATGGAAAACGGCAGGCTCGATCAAAGGAGGTCCCCGGCGAGAAGCCAAGATTGCGTTCGCGTCTTTCGCCGGCCAGGATGCGCATCCGTGAGCGAAGCTGCATCGAACGAACGGCTGGCCGGCCTGATCGCCGTGCTTGGCGACGACGAAACGCGGGAACTCGTCCGGTTGTTCCTCTCAAGCACGCCGCTGCTGCTCGCGGACATGGCCGGACCCGATCCCGACCGGGTCCGCCGCGCCGCGCACAATCTCAAGAGCAGCGCGCAACAGATGGGAGCCTCGGAGCTTTCCGAGCAGTCTCGCGCGATCGAGGCCCGGCTGCACGAAGGCGGCCCGCGCCCGTCCCCGGCCGAGATCGCCCTGCTTCAGGGCCGGTTCCGCTCGGTCGAGAAGCGTCTGCGCTCCTACGCCGGACCCTGATCCGGCGGCCGGCTCACATTTTGACGATCCCGCTCTGGACGCACCAGCGGACCAGGCTCGCCACCTCACGGACGCCGACCTTGTCCATTATGTTCGCCCGGTGCTTTTCCACCGTGCGCACGCTGAGGTCGAGCCGAGCCGCGATTTCCTTCGAGGAAAACCCCTCGGAAACCAGCCGGGCGACCTCCAGCTCGCGGGCCGAAAGGACCTCCACCGCCGCGAGGGTCGGTCCCGCCGTGCTCTCCTTCACCTGCGGCGGCACCCGCGGGAGCGGCCGCCCGTCGGCGGAGCCCGCCGTCGCCGTAGGCGGCACGTGGGCCGCGAAGAACATGCCGCCTTCCATCACGGATTCGACCGCCTGCAGGGCGTAGCTGAGCGGCGCATTCTTGTCCACGAACCCGTGGACTCCCTGGGCAATCAGCCGGGCCGGAAGTTCGCCGTCCGGGTGTCCCGTCACCACCAGGATCCGCGTGTCCGGAAGCTTCGCCCGCACTTCCTTGACGATTTCCAAACCGTGCATCCCGGGGAGATATAGGTCTGCGACCAAGAGGCCGGGCTTTTCCCGCAGGCAGTAATCAAGCCCCGCCTTGCCATCCCCGAACGTTCCAGCCACGTGCAGGCCCCGCAGGCGGCTCAGGGCCATCGCCAGCATCCGCCGGAAAACCTCGTCGTCCTCGATGATGACCGCTCGTGTTGCCACCGGGATGTTAGATACGCCCAAGCCTCCCGGGCTGCAAGTTAGGTTTTGGCTTCCTTCTTGAGCCCGCGGGTCATGAGAGCCGAGAGCGCCTCGGACGGATGGCGGCCCTCGAACAGTATGGCGCGCACCTGGGCGAGAATCGGCGCGTCGATCCGCTTTTCCATACAGAGGCCCGCGAATGATTCGGTGGTGGCATAACCCTCGACCACGGTTTTCCGGCCGGCGATGAGTTCGGCGGCGCGGCCGCCCGCCCCGATCCGCTGCCCGAACTCGCGGTTGCGGCTCCATCCGCCATGGCAGGTCGCCACAAGGTCCCCGAATCCGCTCAGGCCGTAAAAGGTTTCCGCGCGGGCGCCCAGAGCCGTGCCCACCCGCACCATTTCGGCGAGCGCTCGGGTCAGCATCGCCGCCTTGGCGTTGTCCCCCAAGCCTAGCCCGTCGCAGCAACCGGCGGCGATCGCGTAAATGTTCTTGAGCGCCCCCCCGAATTCCGCGCCGGCCACATCATCGGAGCTGTAGACCCGAAGCGTCGGGCTGCTGATCGCCGCCTGGACCTCCGCCCATCGCGAGCCCGGACCGCCGACCGCGAGCACCATTGCCGCGGGCAAGCCGCGCGCCACTTCGGCCGCATTCGTGGGACCGGTCAGCACACCCGCAGGGACGTCCGGAAGCACCGCCGAGACCACCTCGCACGGCCGCAAATGACTGCCGATCTCCAGCCCCTTCGCAAGGCTCACGATCAGGCGCGGATGGCGACCGGCGAGCAGCGCCGCCTGGATCCGGCCCATCGTCTCGCGAATCGCCTGAGCGGGGCATGCGACAAACGCCACGTCGCAGGCGGCGAGCGCGGGGCCGAGCTCCGCCGCGATCCCCAATTCGAACGGCAGCGCGATCCCGGGCAGATAGTCGGCGTTCTCGCGCGCCGCGGCGAGCGCGGCCGCCTGCCCGGCTCGCCGCGGAACCAACGCGACCCGGTGGCCCAGCCGGGCAAGGTGCAGCCCGAATGCGGTGCCCCAGGCGCCCGCGCCGACCACCGTGAAAATCATGGGGGCGGTGTTAGCGCAAAGGTTTCGGACGGTCAGCCCAAAAACGCCGGAATCCGCTCGCCGGCGATCGTCCCCTCGAATGTCTCGCGCGCGTTGACCAGCTCAAACGCGCTGCCCTTGACAAGAACTTCCCCTGGAAGCGGGCGCGCATTGTAGCGGCTGGCCATGACAAAGCCGTAGGCCCCCGCGCTCAGGACCGCCACGAATTCCCCCTCGCCGACCTCCTGGAGCGAGCGGTCCTTCGCGAAACAGTCGCTGCTCTCGCAGATCGGCCCCACCACATCGGCAACCCGCGAGCGCCGGGTGGTGTCCCGGTGCAGGGGGACGATCTCATGGTAGGCGTCGTACATCGCCGGACGGACGAGGTCGTTCATGCCCGCGTCCACAATCACAAAAGTCTTTCCGGCGCCGCGCTTCACGTACTCGACACGGGCCAGGAGGACGCCCGCGTTGCCGACCAGGAAACGGCCCGGCTCCAGGAGGATCGTGAGCCCAAGCGGCCGAAGCAAGGGGACAAGGGCGGCCCCGTACGTCTCCGGCGTCAGCGGCCGCCGGCCCTCGGGCTGGGCGTCCCACCACGCGGCCTGGCCGCTGGCAAGGGCGTCCCGGTATGCGATCCCAATCCCTCCGCCGATCGAGAAGTATCCGATCCCGAACTTCGCCTTCAACTCGGCGGCCAGGGGCGCCACCTTCTCGACGGCCTGCGCGATGGGTCCGGCATCCGTCATTTGCGAGCCGATGTGCATCTGGATTCCGCGCAGGACCACGTGGGGGTACTTCGCGGCCGCCTCATAGGCCGCGCGGGCCCCGGCGAGTGGAATGCCGAACTTGTGCTCGCTCTTTCCCGTGCTGATCTTCGCATGGGTGTGGGCGTCCACGTCCGGGTTCACCCGGATCGCGACGCCGGCCTTGCGCCCCAGGGCCCCGGCCATGTGGTTGATCCGGGCGAGCTCCGGCTCGCTTTCTACGTGGAAGGAGAAAATCTCATTTTCAAGGGCGAGGCCGATCTCGGCCTCGGTCTTCGCGACGCCCGCGAATACGCTGCGCTTCACGTCCGCGCCGGTGGCCAGCACCCGCCGGAGCTCCCCCCCGCTCGCGAAGTCGAAGGCCGCCCCCAGGTTGGCGAAGTGCCGCAGGACGGCCAAATTGCCGTTCGCCTTGCTGGCAAAGCAGATCTGGCAGTCCAGCCCCCTCAGCGCACCGGCCAGGCGCGCGTAGTTGTCGGTCATGGTCGCCGCGCTGTAAACGTAGGTCGGGGTCCCGTAAAGCCGTGCGATATCCGCCAGATCGACCGACTCGCAATGAAGGTTATGCCCCGTGTACCCGAAATGATGCATGGACGCAAAACCGCAGGATTGGGTCATTTTCGGTTGAAAAAGCAACCAGAAGTGCCGATCTAATCCCTGCCATGCTCCGCTTCTTCCAGCGCTGCTTCCGTCGCCCGGCCCTGCGCTTCGGGCTCAAGCGGGACGCGCGAAGCCGCCTGCGCGATCCTCGCTTCGCCAGCTTTCTGGCGGACAGCAACCGCAAGCTCCTGAACACGGACTTCCAGGACGCGGTGCTGCAGGGCCGCCGCATCGTGCGACATGTGCTGATCATCGGCCTCGTCGCCTTCGGCGCCTGGGTGGCGATGGAAAGCGCGCGGGCCCTGTCGGTCTTCCAGGGCTAGCCCGAGCCTACCCTCCCCCGGCCGCGGTGTCGGCCTTCGGCCGGAATGCGGCGCGGAAGCCCGCCTTGATGAAATCGCGGTTCAGCCGCGCGATGAAGTCCACCGAGATCCGCTTCGGGCAGGCCGCCTCGCACTCGTACTGGTTCGTACAGCCGCCGAAACCAAGGCCGTCGGCGGTCCGGACCATGTCCAGAACCCGCCGATAGCGTTCCGGTTGCCCCTGCGGCAGCAGCCCCAGGTGCGACACCTTGGCCGCGACGAACAGCATCGCGCTCGCGTTCTTGCAGGTCGCAACGCACGCGCCGCAGCCGATGCATTGCGCGGCATCCATCGCAAGGTCCGCGTTCTCCTTCGCAACCGGAATCGAATTGGCCTCGGGCGCCGCGCCGGTGCGCGCTGTGATGAAGCCGCCCGCCTGCTGGATCTTGTCGAGGCTCCCGCGGTCGGTGACGAGGTCCTTGATCACGGGAAAGGCCCGGGCCCGGAACGGCTCGACCACGATGGTCGCCCCGTCGCGGAAGCTCCGCATGTACGTCTGGCAGGTGGCGACGCCCCGGTGGGGCCCATGAGGCTTGCCGTCGATTTGGAGCGAGCAAGTGCCGCAGATGCCCTCCCGGCAATCGTGGGCGAACGCGATCGGCTCCTCGCCCTTCACGATGAGCCCGTCGTTCACCACGTCGAGCATCTCCAGGAAGGACATGTTCGCGTTGAGGCCGCGGGCGGCATATTCGACGAAGCGCCCGGGCCGGCCGGGGCCGGCCTGGCGCCAGACCCGAAGGGTCACCGAAAGGGACCGGGCGGTGGGGGAAGGATCGTCGGCCATCGCGGTTATTTGTAGTTGCGGATGCTCATCTTGACGGACTCGTAAACGAGCGGCTCCGCGTTGCGCCGAGGCTCGCGGCCTTCGCCCTGGTACTCCCAGGCGGCGACATGGGCGAAGCTCTCGTCGTCGCGCTTGCACTCGCCGTCCGGGTACTGGTGCTCCTCCCGGAAGTGGCAGCCGCAACTCTCCTCGCGGGCCAGCGCGTCCCGGCACATGAGTTCGCCCAGTTCGAGGAAATCCGCGACGCGCCCCGCCTGCTCGAGCGGCTGGTTGAACGCCTCGCCCCCTCCCGGCACGCGGACGTTCGCCCAGAACTCCTCGCGCAGCGCGGGGATCATCCGCAAGGCCTCCTCCAGCCCGGCGCGGCTCCTCGCCATGCCGCAATGCGACCACATGATCCGTCCGAGCCGCTTGTAGAAATGGCTGACGGGCTCCTTGCCGCCGACCCCGAGGAGCCTGCGGATGCGCCCGGTCACGTTCTCCTCGGCCTCCCGGAATTCCGCACCGTCGGGCGACGGCCGCGAGCCCGGCTTCTGGCTCGCGAGGTAATCGCCCACCGTGTAAGGCGCGACGAAGTAGCCGTCCGCGGTCCCCTGCATGAGCGCCGAGGCCCCCAGACGGTTGGCGCCGTGGTCGGAAAAGTTCGCCTCGCCGAGCACGAACAACCCCGGGAGATTGGACATCAGGTTGTAGTCCACCCAGAGGCCGCCCATGGTGTAATGGACCGCCGGGAAGATGCGCATCGGCGTCCTGTAGGCGTTCTCGTTCGTGATCTCGTGATAGATGTCGAAGAGATTGCCGTACCGCTCCCGAACCCCGGCCTCGCCGAGCTGGCGGATGGCGTCGGAAAAATCGAGGTACACGCCGAGGCCCGATTCGCCCACCCCGCGGCCCTCGTCGCACACGCGCTTGGCCGCCCTGGAGGCGACGTCGCGCGGGCAGAGATTGCCGAATCCGGGATAGATCCGCTCGAGGTAGTAGTCGCGTTCGGCCTCCGGGATCGCGTTCGGGTCCTTCCTCCCGTCCTCCTTCCGCTTCGGGACCCAGATCCGCCCCTCGTTGCGCAGCGACTCGGACATGAGCGTCAACTTCGACTGGTACTCGCCGGTCACCGGGATGCAGGTCGGATGGATCTGCGTGTAGCATGGGTTCGCGAAGCAGGCGCCCCGCTTGTAGGCGCGCCAGATCGCCGTGGCGTTCGAACCCCGGGCGTAGGTGGACAGATTGAAGACGTTGCCGTACCCGCCCGTCGCCAGCACCACCGCGTCCGCGGCATGCCGCGAGATCCGGCCGGAGACGAGGTCCCGGACCACGACGCCCTTCGCGTGGCCGCCGACCACAACGAGGTCGAGCACCTCGGCGAAGGGCACCTGCCGCACGCCGCCTGCCGCGACGGTCCGCATCAGCGCCGCATACGCCCCGAGCAGAAGCTGCTGGCCGGTCTGGCCGCGGGCGTAGAAGGTCCGCGACACCTGGGCGCCGCCGAACGAGCGGTTGGCGAGGAGCCCGCCGTACTCGCGGGCGAACGGCACGCCCTGCGCGACGCACTGGTCGATGATGGAGACCGACACTTCCGCAAGCCGGTGGGTGTTCGCCTCCCGCGAGCGGAAGTCCCCGCCCTTGATCGTGTCATAGAACAGCCGATACACGCTGTCCCCGTCGTTCGGATAATTCTTGGCGGCGTTGATGCCCCCCTGCGCGGCGATCGAATGCGCGCGGCGGGGGCTGTCGTGAAACACGAAGTTCGTCACGTGGTAGCCGAGCTCGGCCAGGCTCGCGGCGGCCGACGCGCCGGCGAGGCCCGCCCCCACCACGATCACCTCGTACTTCCGCTTGTTGGCCGGGTTGACGAGCTTCATCTCCGCCTTGTGGCGGCGCCACTTGTCGGCAAGGGGGCCGGCGGGGATCCTGGAAGCGAGTTCGGCCATGGGATCGCGCCGTCAGGGTTTGAGGTAGCCGGCCAGGACAGCGCCGGGGATGGCGAGGTTGCCCAGGAAATACGCGACGCACAGGACGCCCACCACGACCCGGAGCCCGCGCGCCCAGCGGTGATCGCGCCAGCCAAAGGTCTGGAACAAGCTCTCGCCGCCGTGCATGAGGTGCAGCGTCAGCAGGCCGATCGCAAAGAGGTAGAAGATCGCAACCGCGGTGTTCTGGAAGCCGAGGATCACCATCGTCCGCACGTCCAGGACGGACGTTCCCGCCTTCACCGCCGTGAGCCCGAACACCTTGTAGTCGGACGCCATCGTGTAGCGGGCCAAATGGGTCTTGAAGGTCGCCGTCTGCACCCCGCCGAAGGTGAACTGGGCCAGGTGATAGATGACGAACGCGAGCACCACGTATCCGGTCCAGCGCATGTAGCGCGAGGCGAAGGTCGCGTCCAGCCACCGGTTTTTCCGGTAGGGCACGCCGCCGCGCGCCCGCCGGTCCTCGATCGCGAGGACGGTGGCGGCCCAGATGTGGACGATCGCGCACAGGATCAGGATGCCGCGGACGATCCACAGCGTCGGGCCCAAGGAGTGCAGAAAATAGGAGTATCCGTTGATGTGGTCGGGCCCGCTGAACACCTGGAGATTGCCGATCAGATGACCGACGATGAACGCGATGAGGACGACTCCGGACAAGGCCATGAGGAACTTCCGGCCGATGGTGGTTCGAAAAAAGGTGCCGAGGAGATTCATCTCGGGATCGCGGGGTGGCGGCCTGAACTGTTCGCCGATATGACCGGGGAAGTAAAGCGGGCGCCGGGGGACGCCCGGTTTATTAGCCTGCCTAACCCGCACTTAAGGAACGGAGCGCAAGAGGTACCGCTCCCCAGCGCCCCGTCCTGGGCCCATTCGCCATTCTCGCCCCAACCGGTCCGATTTCGGCTCTCGGGTACGCTGCGGAAGGGGGGCCCTACCGCGACAGCGGCTTCAGGAGCGCGAACTTGCCGCTTGCGGCCGGGGCGATGGCCCGGCGACGAAAGGCGTTGACCCGACCGCCCACGAGCGCGCCGAGCGCCCGTTCGAGCTCGGGATGCGCGGCCGAACGGTCGGCGACGTAATGGAAGTCCCAGCGCTGGTCCGCCGTCTGGATGAGGACGTAATGCCAGCATGAAAACGCTTCCGGCAGCGCAAGGTCCACATCGTCAGCCGACACCAGGGCCCCATCCGGCCGGAAGTACAGGCCCTGCTCCCGGCCAAGGATGCGATATCCGTCCTTCGTGCGCTGCACGATGTCTCCCGTCGCGTACCGGAGCAGCGGCATCGCCTCGCGGCCCCGGGTGGTCACGCAGATCTGAAAGACGTCCGGCTGGTCCCCGCGCCAGGGCGTCAGCTCGACGAACGCGTTCGCATCGATCACCCGCGAATCGCCTCGAAAGGCCTCGCCCACGAAAAGGTAGCCCGCCTCGGTCGAACCGTACAAGTCGACCTGCGGCGCCGGAAAGACCTCCGAAATGCGCCGGCTGTGCTGCCGACTGGCTTTCCCGTAGGTCAGGATCACCGCGCGCAGGCTCGTCACCCGCACGCCCCGCTTCCGAGCCGCCCGCGCGAGGAGGGAAAGATAGACCGGTTCGCCCTCCAGGATGTCGGGCTGGGTCGCCTGGAGTTCGACGACGATGCGATCCCATTCCGCGTCGGGGAAAGCGAACGGATCGCTGGTCAGGTTCAGATAGACCGTCCCATCGTAATACCGGTTTGGAAAGGGATGATCCTCGTAGGGGCACAGATTGCTGGAACAGCCGACGGGGGCGAGGACGCACTTGCGGTGCGGACGTCCCGCGAATTCCCGGAGAATCGGCGACGCGCGGTAGGCCCGTTCCGTCTGCGCCGTCCACCAGCCCTCCTCCATGATGACGGTCATCGGCCCCGCAGTCGTCCCCGAGGTGTTTTCGTACTCGTAACGCTTGGTCTGGAGCCCCTTCTCCACTGCGGCATAATCGCGGAAAAAGGCTCCGGGCCCCTGATCGATGATGTCCCGCTTGGCCAGCGCGGGGATCTCACGATAACACGCCCACTGCAACGGCTCGCCATGCAGCGGGAAACGCTTGCCGTACAATGGGCTGCGTTCGTATATCCGACGCACCTCTTCCTCCAGGGCCGGGGGAACCCTCGATCCGGCCGCTCCCCTCAGGGCCTCGGGATCATTGGCGAAAACGGGATGCGGAACCGGGTCGTCCGCCTCGGGTGCGGAATTCAGGGATGCCGGAGCGGGGATCGCGGAAGTCATTTGGAAATCGACGGGGCAGGATAGGGCCGTGGTGGGCCAAGTCAAACCGCACCCCTACCGCCCTGGTGCCATGCCTGATAATGGAAGAGGGCGCACAGGACAAGGCTATGCGTGATCCGACCGTCCCGAGCCCACCCGAAAACCTCCGCCACTGGCGCCGTCGAGACCTCGATTTCCTCATCCCTGTCCCAGGCCATGTCTCCGGTCCGCACCGCACCTTCGACCAGCACAAAGTGGCAGCGGTTGTCCTGAATGGCCGGATTGGGGTGCACCCAGGCCAGCAGCCGGCCCTGGGGGCCGACATAGCCTGTCTCCTCGCGAAGCTCGCGCAGGGCGGCTTCCACTGGGCTTTCGCCCGGCTCCATCACCCCACCGGGCAATTCGAGCGAAAAATCGTCGATCCCATGCCGGAATTGGCGCACAAGGACAAGGTCCCCCTGCGGCGTCACGGCGACGATGTTCACCCAGTCGGGCGAACCGATCACGACAAAATCCTGACTGATGGAGCGGCCCCGGTGAAAGTAGCTGACCGTGCGCAGATCCAGGATCCGCGTCGTCGCCAGCGGCCGCTCCTCGCCCCGGATCCAGCGCTCGGGTCCGGAGGACGACATTACATGCTTATTCGTCCGCGCCCGGCGCCGGCGCCGGGGCGGGAGGCTGAGCGGGAGCCTCGGCTGCCGCCGCGCCTCCCCGCTCCGGAAGTTTGATCTTTTCGCCGGGACGCAAGCGCTTCCAGTTGATGCCGGGGTTCACCGCTTCGAGATCGTGCAGCGATACGCCGTGCGCCCGCGCGATCCGCATGCCGCTGTCTCCCCGCTTGACGATGTATTCGCCAGGACCCGCGATCACCGGGCCGTGGTGCCGCCCATGGGCCATGGGGGCCTCCTTGGAGCGCTCCTGGAGCTTGGCCAGCTCGGACTGAATGTTGCCGAGGGTCGCGCCCACGCCGTTAAAGGCCGTCTGGGTCTGCTGGACAACGGAATCGATCTTGGCGTTGACTTGGTTGGCCGTCGTCGCCGCCGAACTCGCCTGCGAGGCGATATCGTCGATCCGGGCGATCTTGGGATCATAATCGTCCGTCAGATGCCTTTTGACG
>JBOHXF010000039.1:0-7359 GCA_050737455.1 Opitutaceae bacterium
GGCGGGCGGCCCGGGCCGCCTCCACATCGATCCGAAGCCCGATCCGGCGATGCCGGGTCACGAAGGCGATCATGCCCCCCCTGCGGCCGAACCCGGGCGCGTCGCCCACGGTCAGGACGCTGCAGCCTCGCAGCCGGGCGAACACGCGCCGCAAATCCGCGGCACTCGGGCCGGCGATGAACAGGATACGGCAAGCCGTGATGCCCCCCAAGCTGCGGAACCGGCGCACGACCAAGGGGTGGCCGTCGATTCGCTGGCCCTGCACGGCATCGTCCAGGTACGAGCCGAAGGGATCCGGTCCGAGGACGCCGATGACGAACGGGGCATGCGGGCTAGGGAAGGCCGGCGGCGGCCAAGCGACGAACCGGGCGAAATTCAGCACGAAGACGGCCTTGAGCTGGTATTCCGGCGCGGCCAGCTCCGCGCGCGCGGCGGTGGCCGATAGCAGCAGTGCGAGCGCCGCCATCGTCGATGGCCAGCCGCCGCCCGGACGGCGCCAAAAAAGATGAAGTGCGCGGGGCGGAAGCAAAGGATGGCATCGTCTAGCTGGAGAATCGTCCGAAAGCGAGTGAAGATCGCCGTAATCTTCGAGCGCAGTCCCTGGTCGGCCATTCTCAAATGCCGCTCCGGCTCTGGTTCGGCTCCTGAGCCCGGCACGGCGCGGAACCCGGAGCATCTCCGGAGAGGCCGTTCGCGCGCCGCAGCGCCGGGCCGAAGACGGCCGGAAGCAAGCGGACTTCCGCGAAAAATGCGACTAGACGCCAAGCCGGTCGCTCAGCCACTCTCCAGCGGTGCGGCGCGCGGAGCCTGCCAGCAGCGTCCGTAGCCGTTCCGCCTGGGCCTGCGCGCGGGTCCGGCGCTCCGGGTCGTGCAGCGCCGAGCGCAACTGGTCCGCCAAGGCGTGCGCCTTCGCCGCCCCTTGAAGATACTCCGGATACATGGCCTCGCCAAGCAGGAGATTGGCGATTCCAAGATAGGGCACGTCCACAAGGCACCGGCCCAGCACGTAGGTCGCTGCGTTGGCCCGGTACGCGATCGCTCCGGGTATGCCCGCCAGGGCGCATTGCATGGACATCGTGCCGCTGCTCGTCAAAACCGCGCTCGCGCCGAGCGCCGCATCCCGGGGCACGGGCCGAAGCGTCACGCCGGAATCAGGCGAGCCGGCCCATCGCCGCAGCTCCGCCTCGATTTCCGGACTCGGAAAAAGCGCCACCGCGCCGCGTTCCCCGAACTCGCGGAAACCGGCCAGGATCGCGGGGAAGATGCGGCGCACGGCTTGGCGCCGGCTGCCCGGCAGGAGGAGAACGGGCCCGGCGGGATCGAACCGGACGGCCGGCGCGAAGTCCGGGGCCGCGAACGGATGCCCCACGAATTCCACCGGCAGGCGGGTGTCCGCGTACGCGGCGACTTCGAACGGGAAAATCACGGCCATCGCGTCCACGTTCCGCGCGAGCTCGAATCGGCGCCCGGCCTTCCAGGCCCAGATCTGCGGGCTGATGTAATAAAGCATCTGGATGGGCCCCCACCCTCTCCGGCTGAGGCCGCGGCCGCGCAGCGCCGCCGCGAGCCGCAGATTCATCCCCGGGTAATCGACCAGGCATACCGCGCGGGGCCGGTGCTCGGCGATCCACCCGAGCGTCGCTGCGAAGAACCTCCGAAAAAATCCGATGTGCTTCGCCACTTCCGCAATCCCGACGACCGAGGAGCCCGTCAGGTCGTAAAGGAGCTGGGCCCCGGCCGCCGCGAGGGCCGGCCCGCCGATCGCGGCGACGTTGCCGTCCGGCCGCAGCCGGAGGAACTCCCGAACCATCCGTGCCGCGTGCTCGTCGCCGGAATGCTCCCCCGCGACAATCAGCACGTCCACCCGCGGCCGGCCCGGCGGTGGCAGGACCGGCGCCCTCATCCGCTTCCGGCGCGGCGGATCTGGTCGGTGACCGCGATCGCTACCTCCAGCGCCGACTTGCCGAGCGCCGCGCCCACTTTCGGCTGCTTCGCCCGGCTCACGCTTTCCACGAAATGCGCGAGCTCCAGGGCGAGCGGCTCGCCCTTCTCGATTGGAATTTCATGCACCGGGACTGAGCTCGCGTCGCCCGGCTTGACCAGGCCGATTTTCATCTTGAGTCCGAACGCGACGATGTCGCTCCGGCGCACCAGGTGCCCGGTCTGGTTCATGAAGTCCAGCGACAGGTACGCGTCGTCCTGGAAGACACGGATCTCCCTGGCCTTCTTGAGGCTCATCCGGCTCGCGCTCAGATTGGCGACGCAGCCGTTCTCGAATTGGATCCGCGCGTTCGCGATGTCCTCGGTTTTCGAGAGCACCTTGACGCCGACGCTGTCAATGCGCGCGATGGGCGAGCGCACCAGGGCGAGCACGATCCCGATGTCGTGGATCATCAGGTCGAGCACGACCCCGACCTCGGTGCCCCGGAGCTGGTACGGCGCCAGTCGCTCGGCGGTGATGAACTGGGGATGGTTGGCCTCCTTTTCGAGGAAGGCCATGACCGGATTGAAGTGCTCGACATGCCCGACCTGGACCATCCGCCCGCTTTGGCGCGCGGCCGACAACACCCGTTCGGCTTCCTCAAGGGACGCGCATAAGGGCTTCTCGATCAGCAAGTCGCAGCCGCCGGCCAGCAGCGGCAGCGCGACCTCCGCGTGCCGGTCCGTCGGCACGACCACGGAAACCGCCTCGCAGGACTCGCCCATCTCCTCCAGCGAGCGGAAGCGCCGGCAGGCGTGCAACGCGCACACCTCCTCGGCGCGGCGGTCGTCGGGTTCATGGATGCCGACCAGCTCCGCGCCTCCGAGCGAAGCGTAGATCCGGGCGTGATGCCGCCCCAGCGAGCCCACCCCCACCACGCCGCAACGGATCTTGGACGCGCGCCCGAATTTCATGAAATGCCGGGGTTAGCGGAGCCGCCCTTCGTGCAGAGTCAACTGGCGCCTCGCCCGCGCCGCATACGCCGGATGGTGGGTCACGAGCACGAGGGCCGCGCCCAGCTCGGCGCAGAGGCCGAGCAGCAGATCGATGGCCGCATCCGCCGTCCGCTCGTCGAGATTGCCGGTCGGCTCGTCCGCGAGGACCACGCGGGGACGGTTGAGCAGGGCGCGGGCGAGCGCCACCCGCTGCCGTTCGCCGCCGGAGAGCCGCGCCGGCACGTGCCGCAGGCGTTCACCGAGGCCCACGCGCCGCAGGAGATCCAGGCCCCGGGCCCGCGCAGCGGCGTCCAACCGCCCATTGACGCGGGCTGCGAACAGCACGTTCTCGAGCGCGTCGAGTTCGGGCACCAGATAGAACGCCTGAAAGACGAGCCCGACGAACGCCCCCCGCCGGCGTCCCCCCGCAACCGGCCGTCCCTCCCAACGGATTTCGCCGGCGTCCGGCCGGTCGAGCCCGGCGAGCAGGTGCAGGAGGGTCGACTTCCCGGAGCCGGATTCGCCCCGGATGCTGACGCTTTCCCCGGCGGACACCTCCAAATCGACGCCGCGCAGCACCTCGATCGGCCGGTCGCCGCTGGAGTAGGTCTTGCGCACGCCGCGGGCTTCGAGAAGCGGCTTCCTGTCCGGGTCGAGGGGATCATTCATTGCGCAGCGCCTCCACCGGATTGAGCCGCGCCGCGATGCACGCGGGGATCGCGCCGGCAAGGGTCGACATGACGACCGCGGCGACGAGAATGAGCGTGAGGTCCCCGCGGGACGTGTGCGCGGGGATTTCCGTGAACTGGTAGATCGCGACCAGCGCCTCCTGCCCCCCCGTGAGGCGCGTCACGATCTGGATCAGCTCCTCGCGGTAGCGCAGCACCGTGAAGCCGATCGCGGTGCCCAGCCCGGCGCCCACGATGCCGATGCCCACCCCCTGCAGGCAGAAGCAAAGCCCAACCTGCAGGCGGGTGGCGCCCAGCGCCGCAAACAGGCCGATTTCGCGGGTTTTCTTGAGGACGAGGACGATCAGCAGGCTCATCGTGAGGAACGCCGCGACGAGGATGACGAAAAGGAGGATCACCGTCATGGTGCTCTTTTCCATCCGGAGCGCCCAAAGGAAGTTCTGGTTGAGCTCGCGCCACGAGTGGGCTTCGAGCCCGGGGACGAACGGAAAGCGGGTTCCGTCCGCCCGGGCCAGCGCGTCGTTGATCCGCGCGCTCTCCCGGTCCGCGTCGAGACCGTTCCAGATCTTTATATTGATCCCATGCACGGCCGACCCGAGACCGTAAAGCTCCTGCATCGTCCGCAGGGTCACGATGACCGTCGAACTGTCGAGCTGCTGGTGCCCGATCTCGAAGATGCCGACGACCTTGAGCTGCTTCGGCAGCATGATCTCGCCGGACCCGAGCTCCGAGAGAATCGCCGGCGAATAGATTTCGACCATGCTGCCGATGCCGGCGCCGATCGATTCGGCCAGGATGGAGCTCAGGATGACCGAGTCGTCGTCCAGGTCGTCGAGCGAGCCTCCGGCGATGTACGGGTCGAGCGGGGTCACCGCGGCCACGGTCCCGGGATCGATGCCCTGGACCGTGGGGAATTCCGGCTTGCCCTCATACTGGATCATCACGAAGCCCTGCGCGAAGGGCGTCGTCGCGACCACGCCCGGGACTTTCCGGATCACCCGCTGGACGGCGGCCGCGTCCTCGATGGCGGTGGCGGCCCGGACCTGCACGTCGCCCTGGGTATCCACGATCATTTGGTGGATCTTGTAACCGAACCCGCCCATCACGCTGAGGACGATGATCAGGAGCGCGACGCCCAACGCGACGCTCACCACCGAAATCGCGGTGAAAAAGACGCGCTGCCCCGTCGAGAAGAGCTGCTTGAGCGCGAGATAGAGATACCAGGGCATGCGCGCCGGCCAGTATCGGGAATCAGGCCGGCCGAGGCGAGCCCGCTTTCGGCGCGGCGGCCCTCACAGGTCGGTGATGGCGCGGTGCCGCGGCACGAGACTCTTGATGACCGCCCAGGCCACGAGATAGCTGACGGCGCAGATGACGAACATGATGAGGTAGGCGTGCTCCGGGGTGCGGCGGAAAACGTCGGTCAGCCGGCCCGCGAGCAGTTGCACGGCCACCCCGCCCACACCCCCCGCCATCGTCCCGATGCCGATCATCGAGGCCACGGCCTTTTTTGGGAACATGTCCGACACGGTCGTGAAGAGGTTGGCGGACCAGGCCTGGTGCGCGGCCGCGCCGACGCAGATCGTCGCAACCGCCAGGATCGGCGCCCAGGTCGTCCCGAAATGGCGGACGTTGCCGAAATATTGCGTGAAGAGCACCGCCAGGGGGCAGAGCGCGATGAGGAGCATGGCCAGGAGCCGCGCCGAATAGACGGGCCGCCCCCGCTTGATGAACGTGATCGGCAGGCCGCCGCCGTAGATGCTCCCGACGATGGCGACCCCGTAAACGGTGAAGGTCGGCAACTCCACCTGCCGCGGGGTCATCCCGAACTGCTTGAACAGGTAGTCCGGCAGCCAGAACAGATAGAACCACCAGATGCCGTCGGTGAGGAATTTTCCGGAGATGAACGCCCAGCTTTGGCGGTACGCGAAGAGGCGGGGCCACCGGACCTTCCCCTGGTCCGCGGCCGCGCCGGCCGCCGGCACGTCCTCCTCCGAGTGAATGTAGTCGTACTCCGCCTTCTTCAGCCGCCGGTTCCGGGCCGGGATCTCGTAGTAGCGGAACCAGAAGAACAGCCAGATGAAGCCGATGGAGCCGGTGAAGATGAACGCGAGCTTCCATCCCCGTTCGAAGCCGAAGTAGGTCAGGCACCAGGGGACGAACAGCGAGGCGACCATCGCGCCGAAATTGGAACCGCTGTTGAAAATGCCGGTCGCGAGCGCGCGCTCGCGCTTGGGAAACCACTCGGCCACGGTCTTGATCGACGCGGGAAAATTGCCGGCCTCGCCGACGGCGAAGGCGCTCCGCACGAGGATGTGCATCGCCAGAAGCCGGCCCACGAAGGCGTTGCAAACCCCGAACACCGACCAGGTGACGAGCGCGAGGGCCAGTCCTATCTTCGTCCCGATGCGGTCGATGAACCAGCCCGCGAACACCGTGAAGCAGGCGTAGACCCCGGTGAACATCGAGGTCAGGTACGAAAAGTCGCCGTTCGACCAGCCGAACCCGCCCTGGCTGCGGGGCATGCAAAAGTACTCCTTCAGGAAGCTGATGACCTGCCGGTCGAGGTAGTTGGCCGTGGTCGCGAAGAAAAGCAGGCTGCAGATCACCCAGCGAAAGCGGTAACCGGAACCGGGCGCTGTGGAGGGGGTTGAATCGGTCATGCAAAAAAGATCGCATGGCCATCATTGGGGATTTTCGCGGCCGCTTCACGGTTTTTTTTCCGGTTTCGGTTCGCGGCGGGGCGGCCCGGTCCGAGACGACCCTGGAGCCTGCCCTGTAAATCCAAGAAAAATCGCCGAAGCTCGGTCTCAACGAGGCCCTGCCCGGTCGCTGCGCATGCCGGATCCGGTCGAATCGTCCGTTCCGCTCCCTTGGGAGGACACCGGCACGCTCGCGTCAAGTTCCCGCTGCTCCGGAACCCGGGCGAAGCTGCGGAAACAGGATCACATCCCGGATGCTTTCGGCCCCTGTCAGAAGGATGCAGAGGCGGTCGATCCCCATCCCCATGCCGCCCGCGGGCGGCATGCCGTGCTCGAGCGCGAGAAGGAAGTCCTCGTCGACGCTCTGCTTCTCCTCGCCCGCCTGGCGCTCGAACATCGCCCGCTGCGCGTCCGGATCGTTCTGCTCGGAATAGGCCGGGGCGATCTCCATCCCGCCTATGACCAGCTCAAAAACGTCGAGCGTCGCGGGATCGTCCCGGTTGAGCTTGGCGAGCGGGCACAGCTCCTTCGGCAGGTGCAGGACGAACGTCGGTTGGATCAGCGTCGGCTCGATCTTCTTCGAATAGACATCCTGGGTGATTTCGAAGTCCTCCCATGCCGGCTCGATTCTGAGCCCCATCCGCTCGGCCGCCGCGGCATGCTCCGCCTTGGACCGCCCGAACCAATCGGGATCTCCTGTGTGTTCCCGGACGAGGTCCTTGTACGCCACTTCGCGCCAGGCCCCCCCGAAATCGATCTCCTGCCCGCTCGCCGGGTGGGGCACGCGGTCGGTCCCCAAGACCTCGCCGCACAGCGCCTGGAGCATCGCCTTGACAAGCTCCATCATGCCCCGGTGGTCGCTGTAAGCCTGGTATGCCTCCAGCATCGTGAATTCCGGATTGTGCCGCCGCGAAACGCCTTCATTGCGAAAATTGCGGCCGATCTCGTAAACCCGGTCGAGGCCGCCGACGAGCAGCCGCTTGAGATAGAGCTCCAGTGAGATCCGGAGGTAAAAATCGACCCCCAGGGCTTGGTGGCGGGTCACAAAGGGC
>JBOHXF010000040.1:0-6765 GCA_050737455.1 Opitutaceae bacterium
GTCCTGGGCATAGGCGTCACGGATGCGGTAGTACGTCTTGTTGTGGAGTGTCAGGACGCGAATCGCCAACTTGTTCTTGAGAAGGACCTGATTGTAATCGAGCACGTTCCGAAGCGAGCCGTACTCGCCGAAGTTCTGCTGGACCTCCCCCTTCGTCCGGGAGACGTCCGCCTCCTTGAGGTCGTAGTTGATGATGCCGCCGGGGCTCCCCAGGCCGTACAGCATGGCGTTCGCCCCGCGGCTGATCTCCACTTGGTCGACGTTGTAGGTGTCGAGCGGTGTCTGGGTGAGGAAGAAGTCCTCGGCCGTGTCGGCGCTCACCAGACCGCGCACCCGCGTCTGCGGCGACGCATACTGGAGCTGGGTCTCGAAGTCGATGAATTGGCTGTCCACCAGCGCGCCCGAGAAGTTTCCGCCGACACCCGACACCTCGGTGCCGGTCGTATAGATGAGCAGACTGCTGAGGTCCGTGGCGTCGACGTCCTGCATGAAGTCCGGAGTGATCACCGAGATCGACGCCGGAAGGTCCGCCAGGCTTGAGCGCAGGCGGGTGCCGGAAAGGGCGGAACCGGCCAGATAGCCGGTGTCCTGGGAGGAATTCACCTCGAAGGGCGACAGCTTGATGGGCGCGCTCTCCTGGGCATTGTTGTTATTGTTGGCCACCACCGGCACGGTCTGGTCGGGCGTGGTGCTTTGAGCCGCGGTTGCGGGGGGCGCGGGCGCCGTTTGGCCGAGGGCGAAGCCAGCCAGCAGGCCGGGCGTGGCGAGAAAGGCCAGGAGTCGGAAGAGCGTTCCGGTCGGGGAGGTCGGACTGAGGGACAGGGATGGTTTGTTCATGGTCGGGATTCCGGTGTTTTTTGGGGAAAGGGTTCCAGGTCCGAAAAGGGCCTCGTTGGGGGGGAGGGTGGTTTTGGATTTTTCCTTGCGGCCGGCGCAGCGCCGCTTTGGGTATTCCGGCGTTACGGGCGTTGGTGTCGAGGCGATAGAGAAGTCCTCCCCGGCCCGTGCATGAACCGGAGAATCCTGATAATGTCCCCGCGTAATGTGATTCGTGCCGCCACGCCCGGAAACCGGCGCCGCCCCCTCCGCCACCCCGAGGCGCCCTCGCGGTGCAGCCAAGCCCGGGCCGCGCCGGCATCGGCCCCGGCAGGCGTCTCGATCAGGATCGGCGCGGCCGGCATCTGCGCGAATAGGCGGATCCGGCGCCGCACCCAGCAGCGGGGCTCGCCAGCACCCCGAGCCGCCCATAGGGGAAAAATGTGATCCAGGCCCAAGGAATTCCCGATGCATGCCATATCAGCCATTGCCCCCGGCCGCCTTATTGTTGTATAGGGTGAGCCGTAAATACTAATGATCTATGGACCCCGACCGCAACTTCGACGCATTCGCCCGCATTCGCGCGGCCGACGAGGAAGTGCACTCCCACTCCTCGGCCACGTATTTTTGGGATAACAACCAGCGCTCCCGCGACGTTTGGGATGTGCTCACCATCCAGGTAACCCTTGCCGGGACGGGCTCTTACCGCGACGACCAGGGCGAGCGCCCGGTGCCCGCTGGCTTCGGCATGTTGTTCAGTCATCATGAGCCGACCGCGTATGGGTATCCGAAGGACACACGGGAGCCGTACCGGCTCCGGTTCATGCAGCTCTGGCCGGCCCCGACCATCGACTCGCTGGTCGCGCAGTTGCGGCGGAATTTCGGCTCGGTGTTGGGCGTGCCGGACGGCTCCGGATCCGCCGCGCTCTTCAACGAGGTGTTCAACCGCTACAAGCTCCGCACGTTCCGCGACCGCTTCCACGAATCGGAATTGATTCACCGCTTCCTGATCGCGCTCTACCGCGAGCAGGTCCAGGAAACCAAGACCAGCGACCCCATCGAGTACGGCTACCACTGCCTGCGCAATCACTTCCGCTCCCCCATCAACCTGAAGACCGTCGCCGCCAAGTGCAGCGTCAGCCGGGAGCACTTCATCCGTCAGTTCAGCCGGCGCTACGGCGAGCCGCCGGGCACGATGCTGCGGCGCCTGCGCTTCGAACATGCCCACGCGATGCTGGCGGCGACCCAGCAGACGGTCGAGGAGGTGGCGCTCGCCAGCGGATTCGCCAGCGCCGACACCTTCGGGCGCGCGTACCGCCAGCACTACGGGCACAGTCCCCGGTCCCAGGGGCCGGGCTGACGCGCCCCCGGCAGTGCGTCACACCGAGAGCCCGTCGCCGCCGCCCGCTCCGTGAGGCGCCGGATTTGCGGCGCCCTCTCCAGGTGGAGGCTCGCCATTTTCCGCGCACCGCCGGGTCCCCTCGGGGCGAGCGCGCGCCACGGAGCCGCCGAGGACTCCATCGTCGGCATCAGGGCATGCACCTGGGCCGTCTGCACCACCGGCTCGGAATCGAACAGAAGGCCATGTCAGGCCTCCGCCGCGACCAGCGCCACCCGCCGGCGGCTCACGGTCGGGGCGCCCGCCGCCCTGCCGGCGTCTGCGGCGGCCCGCAGCAGGTACTCTCCGGTCCGGCCCGGCAGCTCCAGAGCCAGCTCGACGGTGGCGGTCCCGAAGGGCTCCAAAGAAAAGCCCGCGCGGGCCTCGGCCACGGCGCCGTGATCGTCCTGGAGAACAAGGTGAACGGCCCCCACCAGGGCCCGGCCAAGGTCGTTTACCAGTTTCACCACAAAGCTCCGGCGCGTCCCCGCGACCAGCGTGGGCCGAAAGAAATCGAGGTACGCTCCCAAGGGCTTGAACGCCTCCGCCGCATAGTCGGCAAAGTGCGGCTCCAGCTCGAGCGTGCGCACGTCCCGGAAGGGATCCGAGGTGTAGCCCTCCGGCTTGCTATAGGTAAGGTACACGAAGTGCAGGACCCCGGCGAAACGCCGGCTGGCGCGGAAGAACTCCGTCTCGGCCGCGATCGCGTACGCGTAATAGGCGAACCGCTGCTCGGGCGTCGCGTCGGCGCCGAGGATCATCCGGTAGACCCGGTCGGCCACCCGGGTCGGTGTCCCGTCCCGGTTGAGCCACAGCCAGCCGTATTCGTTGATGATGACCGGATTCCCGTGCCAGATGGGTTCGGCGCTCCCGAGCTTGATCACCGCGTCGGCAGACATCGTCTCCAGGTCCGCCATTTGGAACTGCAGACGGTTGTCGAAGTGCGAGTTGAGCAGGAAGTACGGGTGGATCTCGATGGGATCGTCCGCGTCGACCGGTTCGTTGTACCCGTTGTCCCAGGGCCGCCCGGACAGATCCAGGCCGCGGACCGCGGGAATGACCACGCTGCCGTACACCGGATCGAAGGTCTCGTTGCAGGCGTCCCAAATCACGACAGACGGGTGGTTCCAGTGGTCGGCCATCCAATTGCCGTACTGGCGAATCAGCTCCGCCTCGTCCCACTTGCGGCTGTACTTCGGCGCGTGCCACTTGGGATGGCTGGTCCACATGAAGAACTCGTTCTGCAGGAGGAGGCCGCACTCATCGGCGATCTCCAGCCAGCGCCGGGGCACCGGACCCAGGGTGATGCGGAATGCGTTCCAATGCAGCCGCCGCGGAATCTCCTCCAGGAGCCGCCGCACCCAGGACTCGGTCCAGGGCAGCGCGCCGCAGTCCGGATCCTCCAGAAAGCGGTGCAGCGCGATGTTCGAGCCTCGCAGGTAACAAGGCGCGCCATTGAGGAGGAAGCGGCCGGTGCGGGCGTCTCCCCGGAACTCCCGCAGCCCGAAGCGGGTCCGCACAAGGTCGCCGCCCGTGCCGGTCTCCAGGACGTGCAGGAACGGGTCCTCGGGCGACCAGGTCTTCGTGCCGGCGGGCAGCGGGAGGGTATGCGTGATCGTCCGCTCCTCGCCCGAGGCGAGTTCGAAAGGCTGGGGTTCGGAACGGGCCACTTCCGCCCCGCCGCGCCACTGCGTCACACGCTGGGTCAGGATGCCGCGGGCGGCGGCAGCGCCCCGGTTGACCAGCCGCACCTGGATCGTGATCGCGGGCGGATTCAGGCGCGGGGCGACCTGCACCGACATCACGGCGGGATTGTCGCAGAAGGCCGCCTCGACCGTGTCGTAGATGCCCGGCGTGAACCGGAATTTCTCGAAGTCGGTGCCGGCCGGAAGGTCGGCCGGCAGCACCCCCGGGTGCGCCCCGACGCGGACCATCAGCGTATTCTCCCCGCCCCAGCGCACGGCCGGCGTCAGTTCGAAACGCCCCGAACTGAAGCACGCGCGGTCTTCGCCCAGAGCCACGCCGTTCAGCCAGACGGCCATGCCGAACTGCGCCTTCGCGAGGGTCAGCCAGGCCGCAGACTTGCCCGCGGGCGCGCGAAAGGTCCTCCGGTACCAGAAGTAATTGCGGTCCTGTCGGGAATGGCCGGGGGGCGGCACCCGCTCCGCGTCGGAGATCTCGCCGATGTTGGCGCGGAAGGCGGCCACCTCGCAGCCGTCGAACGCATCCACGTCCGGAAAGGGCGGACGGGCCAGGTTGGCCAGGCCGGGGACCGGGCCCGTGGCGGGAAAGGTCTCCGGGATGGCCCCGACCTCGCGGCTCTCGCCGATCTCCCATTCCCCGTCGAGCGACAGCGTCAGCCGCGCCGGCACCGGCTCGACCAGTTCCACCTCACGCCGGCTGATCGTCGGATTTTCGGGCTGCCGGTCGGGAGTCGCCGCGGCCTTGAGCCGGTGCCGTCCCATCCGGGCCGGCACCGCCAGCGCGATCTCGAGGGCGGAGGCACCGTGGCCCGCCAGGGCGAACGGCGCCTGGCCCCGCGCCACCACCGCGCCGCGCTCGTCCTCCAGGGTCAGCAGCACCCGCCCGGTCGCTGGTTCGGCCTCGTCGTTCACCAGCATCACCGGGAAGGTCCGGTCCGCGCCCGCGGTCAAGGTGGGCTGGAAAAACCGCAGGAAGACCCCCAGCGGCTTGAAGGCGTCTCCGACCCAGGCTTCGAAATCCGGGTCCAATGCGAGCGTGCGCAGGTCCCGGAACGGATCCGCGGTGTAGCCGCCCGGATGGCCGTGCGAAAGGTACACGAAGTGCAGCACGCCCGCGAACCGCCGGCTGGCGCGAAAGAATTCGGTCTCGGCGGCGGTGGCCCAGGCGTAGAACCGCCGCCGGTCCGCCGCCGTGGCGTTCGGCCCCAACACCATGGGATAGATCCGCTCCGCCAGGGACGCCGGAGAGTCGTCCCGGTTCAGCCACAGCCAGCCATATTCGTTGACGATGATCGGGTTGCCGTGCCAGTTCGGCTCGGCGCTGCCGAGACGGATCACGGCCTCGGCGGTCATGGTCTCCAGTTCCGCGTAATCGAACTGGAGACGGTTCTCGTAATGCGACGCCAGGTGGAAGTAGGGATGGATCTCGATGGGATCGTCCGGATCCACCGGCTCGTTGTAACCGTTGTCCCAAGGCCGGCGGGAGAGATCCAGGCCGCGCACCGCGGGAATCACCCGCTCCCCGAAGACCCGGTCGAAGGTTTCGTTGCAGGCGTCCCAGATCACCACCGAGGGGTGGTTCCAGTGGTCGGCCATCCAGGCCCCGTACTGCCGGACGAGCTCGTCCGCGTCCCAATGGCGGGAATAGCCCGACGCATGCCATCGGGGATGGCTGGTCCACATGAAGAATTCATTCTGGAACAGCAGCCCGCACTCGTCGGCAATTTCCAGCCAGCGCCGGGGCACCGGCCCCAGGGTGATGCGGAATGCGTTCCAATGGAGCCGCCGCGGAATCTCCTCCAGTAGCCGCCGCACCCAGGACTCGGTCCAGGGTAGCGCGCCGCATTCGGGGTCCTCCAGAAAGCGGTGCAGCGCGATGTTCGACCCGCGCAGGCGGCAGGGCCGCCCGTTGAGCCGGAATTCCCCGGTGGCCCGCTCGCCATGAAACTCCCGCAGGCCGAAGCGGGTGACCTGGGCGTCGCCGCCGGTGCCGGCCTCGAGTTCGTACAGGAACGGATCGGAGGGCGACCACAGCCGTCCGCCCGGCAAGGCGACCTCGCGGGTGAGCGTCCGCTCCTCGCCGGCTTCCAGCGTGAACGCCTCCGGTTCCGTGCGGGCCGCCGCGGCGCCGCCCCGCCACTCGCGCACCCGCAGTTCCAGCCGTCCGGTCCGCCGCTCCCGACTCCGGTTCGCCACCTTCACCTGCACCAGGATGCCCCGCGGCTCCAGGCGCGGGGCGACCTGCACCGACGCGATGGCCGGATCGTCGCAGAACGCCGCCTCCACGGTGTCGTAGATCCCCGGCGTCCATCGGAACTTCTCGAAGTCGGTGCCTGCCGGATAGGATGCCGGCAGAACGCCCGGGTGGGCGCCGATGCGCGCCACCAGTTCGTTCTCCCCGCCCCAGCGCACGGCGGGCGTCAGCTCAAAGCGGCCGGAGCTGAAGCAGGCGGGCTCCTCGCCCAGCGGCCGGCCGTTGAGCCAAACCGCCATCCCGAACTGCGCCTTGCCGATCGTGAGCCACGCCGCCGACTTGCCCGCCGGCGCGGCAAACCGGGTGCGGTACCAGAAGTAGTTCCGAGGCTGGCGCGACCGCCCGGGCGGGGCCGCCCACTCCGATTGCGGCAAGTCGGCGATTTGGATGCGCTTCTCCAGAATTTCGCAGCTGTCGAATTCGTCCACCGCGGGGAACGCGGGCTCCGCCAGATTGACCAGGCCGGGCACCGGCCCGCGCGCCGGGAACGCGGCGGGTCGGTCCTCCGCCCCGAGGCTCTCGCCGATTTCCCAGGTGCCGTCCAGCACCCGGGTGATCCGGGCGGGGGCCGGGGCGGTCGCGCCCGAAGCGGGCGGAGGGGAGGAGGCGGGGGC
>JBOHXF010000041.1:0-3331 GCA_050737455.1 Opitutaceae bacterium
TCAATGGCCCGACCCGAACGTGATATGGCCAACTCTCTCGTCCATCGTGAATTGGCCCCGGACGACGCCGATGACACCAAAACAGGTCGCGTGTCGGCGCATCTCGCCACGGTGCTGACGGGCCGCGCCGTCCCCTATACCAGGCCTGGCAGCCGGAGCGCCATCGACAAGCGGCCGGTGGACGGCCCAGTCAAGGTGACGAAGCTTGGTCTGGACGGCGATGAGCAAGGAGACCGGGTCGCGCATGGCGGACCCGATAAAGCCGTGCTGATGTATGCCTTCGAGCATTATGCGATCTGGCGCGAGGAACTCGGCCCGAGGTTGATTCTGGACGCGCCGGGAGCATTCGGTGAAAATCTTAGCGCCGTGGGTCTCACAGAGAGGAACGCTTGCCTTGGCGACCTCCTGCGCATCGGCGGTGCGCTGTTGGAAATCTCCCAGCCCAGGCAGCCATGCTGGAAGCTGGCCGACAGGTTCGGCGTCCCCGATATGGCGCTCCGGGTTGCGGCCAAACGGCGGACGGGTTGGTATCTGCGAATTTTGGAAGAAGGCCTGATCGCCTCGGGCGATGGGGTGTCGCTGACGAGCCGCCCGTTTCCCGCTTGGCCGATACGCCGCCTGATAGAGCTTCTGGAGCCTCACCCGGTCGACCGGAATGAACTGAATGCGGCTCTTGCCCTTCCCTTGGTGCCCGGGTGGCGAAAACCCGTTGAAGCGCGGCTTCAGCGGGGATTGGCCGGCAAATCGGGGAAATGATGCCCAGTGCCGGCACGCATTGCGTCGCCGGGCGCGGACGTAGAGTTCGTGCTCGCCGACAATAGGTAAAGGCGTCGGCCGCGATTCTTCCCCCCGGGAAGAGGCATCGATCACGGGGTCAGATCCTCCAGTGCTGAAGGATCCGCTGATAGTCGGCCCGTTCGAAGGCGGCTGGGTCCGCGCACCGCTCCAGGTTCATCAAGCCCCGGAACTCCTCGATCGTGCGATATCCCCGCTCGCGCATCCACGTTTCGAGCGTTTCGAGCATCACGCCCGCGTAGCGGGGACCCTGGCGCAGGAGCGCGGAAACCACCTGGACGCCATCGGCGCCCGCCAGGATGGCCTTGATGAGGTCGCCGCCGGTTTGAACACCGCCCGTCGCGGCCAGAGAGCACTTGAGGTGCGGCGACACGATGGCGAGCCAGCGAAGCCGGAGGAGCAGTTCGGAGGCGGACGAAAGCCCCAGGACCGATCCCTCCTGCTTCCCGTCCCGTTCGATTCCCGATTGATACATCCGGTTGAAAAGGACGATCCCGCTCGCACCCGCCTGCTCCAATCGCCGCGCGAAATTGGCGGGCGAGCTCAGAAACGGCGAGAGCTTCGCGGCGACGGGAAGCCGCACAGACTCCTTCACGAGCCGCACCGTCTCGAGCATCTCGGCCTCGACTTCGAGGGCGGACAAGGCCGGGTCGGTCGGGAGCTGATAGAGGCTGATCTCGATGGCATCGGCCCCGGCCCGTTCGCAGCGCGCCGCGTAGTCGATCCATCCGCCGGGACGGCAGCCGTTCAGGGAGGCGATGACCGGCATGTCGAGCGCTTCCTTCAGATCGGCGATCTGCCGAAGGTAGCGCTCCGGGGTCAGACGGTATTCGGAGGGGGCTGGGAAATACGGCGCCTTGCCGGAAGGAGGCAGTGCGGAGGTCTTCCGGGCCGGTGCCTCGCTGAGCGCGTCGAGATAGATCTGCTCTTCGAACAGGGAGCGCAGGACGATCGCGCCGGCGCCCATATCCTGAAGGAGACGCGCGGTCTGAACGTCGTCGGCGAAGGGCGAGGCGCCGACGATCAGGGGCGAAGCCAGTTTCAAACCGAGATATTCGATGGAGACAGTCATGGGGCGACAGCGCACGCCCCCGTGGCGCTCATGGCCTGATCGGACAGGCGCCGCCCGGAGGCCCGACAGGCGCTCAGCGAAATCCCGTCGCGGATGCCCAGCATCGAGGCCAGCTCCGATTGGATCAGGCGAACGAGTTCATCATCTCCCAAGGCCGGGAGATGAGGCTGGCGGGCCCCGCCGACGAACGTCGTGAGGGCACGCGCGCGAGGGGTCGGCGCCGACGGAGAGGTCATCCGCCCAGCCTATCCGTGTCGCTTGCGCCGGTCTTCGCGTCCTTTGGCGAATCCGGAGCGATTCTTGCTCACCGCCCCGGCCGGAGGTCCGACCAGCGAGTCGAATGCTCGAACCGGGCGCGCCACGTGCGGCAGGCATGCCGGCCTACTTGGCCAGCGTGCGGACGTAGGCGACCAGTTCCTTGATGGCGGCGTCCGAAAGCTTGCCCGCGAAAGGCTTCATCTTGGTTTTGCCGTCCTTCTTGAGGCCATTCCTAACGCCCGCGAAGGCGCCGTCGTCGGTGAAAGTTTTTTGGTAGGCGGGATCGCGGAGATCCTTGACGCCCAGCATATGGCCGACGCGGGTGTGGCCGGCACCGTCGCGACCATGGCAGGCCGCGCAGTCGCGGGTCCAATTGGCCGCGGCATCTGCGGCGAGCCGGGTCGCCGGGCCGGCGAGCAGGAGCGAGGAAGCGAGGCCGAGAAAGACGGTCTTGTTCATAAGCGCGGACGGGGGAGCTGGGTTGATGGAAAGGCGTTCAATGGGAGCCCGCCCGCCCGATTGACCGGGTCAGGCCGAGCCTGGCGTAAGGCGCGCTCGGCGGCGACGGGCTTTCGGTTTCCGATTCCGGCTGTTCCGTCCGGTGCGCGAGCAACTCCGGCGGGTCCACGGCCGCAAAGCGACTGGGCTCCCGCTGGAACAAGTCCATGGGGCCGAAGCTGCAGACGGGGAAAGGGCTGCCAGTCCGGCAAAGTTGGAGGAACAACCCTCCGGTTTTTCCACACACCCGGCAGATCTTTTGCTCGGAAACGTTTTCGCTCACGCGGACGACTATACCCCCGGCGGCGCCGAGAGCCTAGTCATCGCTTGTCCTTTCCTCGCCATTTTATGTGCGGATCGAAAGATCGGGTCGCTGAGGGGACCCGGCATCGGGTTCCCCGCGGAGGTCCGTTTCCGAGGAGGCGACGTGACGGAGGGCCCGTGCAGGGCAACATCTGCGTAGGGATCGGCAACCGGAGCCGAGCGGGCACCCCGCTGGCCGGCGCACAATGGGCTCATGTCCGATTCCCGCGAAAACCCGGCGGCTGAGCCTGCCCGGCAACGCACGCTTTCGGTTTGGCAGAACTGGATCAGCCTCGCCGGAGCCATTGTTGGCGGCGGCAGCCTCTTCGCTTTCCTGCTTCTCTTCGCCTTCGATGTCATGGGCGGTGGAAGGACGAACCCCTATCTGGGAATCCTGTGTTACGT
>JBOHXF010000042.1:0-1507 GCA_050737455.1 Opitutaceae bacterium
AAGGGCACGATCCACTGGGTCAGCGCCGCCGACGCCTGCGACATCGAAGTGTGCCTGTACGACCGTCTTTTCTCGACCGCCGATCCCGAGGCGGGCGGCGACTTCAAGAGGAACTTGAACCCCGCCTCACTCGAAATCGCGCTGGCCAAGGCCGAGCCGGCGCTCGCGTCCGCCCGGCCCGAGGAGCGCTACCAGTTCGAACGCGTCGGCTATTTCGCCCTCGACCCATCATCCACGCCCGGCAAGCCGGTCTTCAACCGGACGATCGGCCTGCGCGACACCTGGGCAAAAAGCCAGTAGGACGATAGCGGGTCGCCATCGGCCACGGATGTTTGCCCCGGGCCTTGGCCGGCGGACCAAGTGCGGCGCGAATGCGTCCCAAGGCTTGACCTCCTCGCCGGCGACGGAACGTTCGTGGGGACCCGAAGGCGCCGCTCCGGGAAAGGAGCCCTGCTCGCCGTGGGTCGAGATCCCGGAGGGAAACCCTTCAGCGGACCGCTCAGACGGCGGCCGAATCGATCAGGAACCGCTCGATTCTCCGCAAGACGCGCTCGCGCCCCAGCACCCGGAGCAGCCCGTAAAAGCTCGGTCCGACGCTCGTTCCGGAAACCGCGAGCCGGCCAGGGTGGATGTACTCGGCGATCGCCGCGCCGCGGCTCGCCGCCAGAATCCGCACTGCGGCCTCCAGCGACGCGTCTGTGGAAAAGTCCGCGGCCGCCATCGCCTCCGCCAGCTCGCGCAGCCGCGCCCGGGGATCGCCCTTGCCCATGATCTTCTCCCGCGCCTTCGGGTCGGTCGGGTAGTCCTCGGCGAAGAAGTATCCCGCGTAGGCGGGCAGCTCCTCGATCGCCCGGATCTTGGGATGGCACAGCGCCATGACCGCCCGGAAATATGCCTCGTCCGGCCAGCCCCGCTCGAAGGCGTTCCGCCGCCGGTAATAGTCCCGGGCGAGTTCCGCGAACCGGTCAGCCGGGAGCTCCAGGAGGTAGAGCATGTTCATATGCGCGAGCTTCTTGTCGTCGAACCGCGCGTGGCTCTGGTTGACCCCGGGCAGATCGAACCGCCGGACGATCTCGTCCAACGTCATCTTCTCCCGGTCGCCGCCGGGATTCCAGCCGAGCAGGCACAGGAAATTGACCAGCGCCTCGGAGAGATAGCCGCGGTTCCGATACTCTTCGACCAGGGCGCCCTGATCCCGCTTCGACATCTTGCCGGGGCCGCTCTGCTTCAGGATGAGCGGAATGTGCGCATAGGCCGGGGCCTGGGCACCGAACGCCTTGAACAGCTCGACATGCTTGCTCGTGTTCGACAGGTGGTCCTCTCCGCGGATCACATGCGTGATCTTCATCGTGAGGTCGTCGACGACGTTGACGAGATGGAACACGGGGCTTCCGTCCGAGCGCACGATCACGAAATCCTCGTCCTCGATCCGCTCGACGCGCCCGCGAATCAAGTCGTCGATCACCGCCGGCTCGTTCTTCACCTTGATCACTGTCCGCTTGCGGTG
>JBOHXF010000043.1:0-6748 GCA_050737455.1 Opitutaceae bacterium
CCTACCAGCGCAACGCCCAGGCCGTGTCCCAGTCGTTCCCCCAGTCGAGCAGCCTCTACAATGTGCAATTCCGGGGCACCCAGACCGTCTTCAACGCAGGCGTCTGGGCCGCGATGAAGGGAGCGCGGCTGGTCCGCAATGCGGCCAATGCGCAGCTCAAGGCGACGATCGACGCCGCGCTGCTCGACGTGCGCACGCGCTTCTACACCGTGCTGCTCGACCGCGAGAAGGTGCGGGTGCAGGAGGAGAACGTCCAGCTCTTCCGGCACCAGCTCGGCGATTCCCGCAACCAGTTTCAGGCGGGCACGGTGTCCAGCTTCGAAGTCCTGCGCGCCCGAGTCTCCCTGGCCAACGCGCTGCCGGACCTGATCACCGCGCGCAATGACTACCGGGTATCCCTGGAGCAGCTGCGGCAGTCGCTCGGCGTGCCCTCGGGCCCGGGGGCCGCCGAGGAGCTGCCGGAGGTGACAGGCAGCCTCGAGGTGAAGCCGGCGACGATCGGCCTCCAGCAGGCGCTGGCCTCGGCGAGGGCCCACCGTCCGGAGCTGGTCGAGCTCGAGCGGACCCGCGAGGCGGAGGAGGAGGCCGTCAAGAACGCGAAGGCCGGCTACTACCCCACCGCGTCGCTATTCGGCGAATACGAGTGGGACGGCTTCGGCGGGTTCGCGGCGCCGGCGTCGTCCTTCGGGGAGCCGGAGCACGCGCACGGCTGGCTCTTCGGGATCCAGTCCAACTGGGCGATTTTCGACGGCCGGGCCACGGCCGGCCGGGTCCGCCAGGCGCGCTCGCAATTGGAGCAGGCCCGCCTTTCGGAGTCCTCGGAGGATCTGGCCATCGACGTGGAGGTCCACCAGGATTATTCCACCTTCGAGCAGGCGAGGGAGCTGGTCGACGCCACCCGGCAGACGGTCGCGCAGGCCAAGGAGGCGCTCCGCCTCGCCAACGAGCGCTTTCATGTGGGTTCGGCCACCCAACTCGACGTTCTCACGAGCCAGGTGGCGCTGACTCAGGCCCGCACCAACCAGTTGCAGGCCAACTACAATTACCTGGTGGCGCTGGCGACCCTGCGGAAGGCGATGGGACTGGGCGATGCGCTGCTTGGCGGCTAAGCCGTGAGGCGGGCGCGCCTTCCGGCCCTGGCGCCGGCGATCGCGGCGCTGGGGTTGATCCTTGTCGCGTCCGCGATGTTCGACCCCGCCGTCCAGACATGGGTGGCGCGAAGGGAGCTGAGGCGCCGTTTCGGGCCGGGGGCGTCGATCGGCCGGGTCGAGGCGCGGCTGGGCTCCGTGGTCTTCGTCGATGTGACGGTGCGTCGGGGAGGCGCCGTCCTGACCGTGCCGCTCCTTCGCGCCGAAATGCCGATGCTTCCGGCCCTCTGGGAGCGCCGGGTGGCGGTGCGCCGGCTCGTCAGCGCCGGCTGGACGCTGGATCTTTCCGGGTCGCCCGCGCCGCGGACCGGCGGGGGGGAAGCGCCGACGGACCGCCGCGCGGAGGATCCGGCGAGCTCGCGGGATCCGCCTCCGGCGAGCACGCACGGTCCGCGTATCGGACACCGGCGCGATCCAAGGGATGCCGCCCGGGCCTTCATCCTATCGGTCTTCACCCGGCTGCGCCTGCCTTTCAACCTCTCCGTCGATCGGGCGACGCTGAACGGGGACATTGTCCTTCCTCCGTCTCCGGGCGGCTCTCCGACGGCGGTCAGGGCCAGTCTCACCGGCGGCGGCCTGGGCGTCGGCCGGGAGGGACGGTTCGTCGTGCGCCTGGCCGCGTCGGAACCGCCGGGCTCGCGGATACAGGAGGTCGACTTCGACGGCGAGCTGTCGGCGGCCATGGACACGCCGCGGACCTTCTCCCACCTGCGCCTGCGCATGAACGCGACCGCGTTCGGACCGGGCGCGCCGCGGGGCGTGCGGCTGATCGTCGAACTGGGCGCCTCCTGGGCGGCCGCGGGAGAAAGCTACACGGCGGTCGTTTCGGGCGAACGCAAACCCATCGCCGAGCTCCTGTTCGACGTTCCGGCCGCCACGGGCCGGCCCGAGGGCACCTGGCGGATCAACGTGTCCGACGACGATTTGACGCCGTTCGCTTTGGGGCGGGTGCTGCCCGCTTTTCTCGTCGCCGGACAGGGCCGGTTCGATTGTGACGCCGACGGCGACCAGGCGCATGTGTTCGGGGGGATCGACGCGACCTTCGAGCGGCTCGGCGCCATCCGGCCGGCGCTTGAGGCGCTCGGAGCCGTCCGCGTGACGGGGGACTTCGACGTGACGCGGAGCGGTTCGCTGTGGCGGATCGACCGGGTGGCGGCGCTGGCCCAGGGCGCGGGCCCCATCCTGGCGGCCCGGAGCCTCCAGCCGTTCGCGTTCGACGCGGCGACGGCCGAGCTGAACGTGGCGCGCGCGGACTCGCCGCTGTTCGGGATCGATCTGGAAGGCGTCCCCGCGCGGTGGCTGGAGGCGGTTTTCCCCGAGGCGAGGATTTCCGGGCGGCCGATCCGCGGAGAACTGACGGCGACCGCCCGGCGGGGACGGCTGAGCCTGAGGACCGCGGAGGCGCTTACGGCTCCGGGACTGTCCGTGAGCGTGGGCGGGCGCTCCTTGGTCCGCGCGGCCGACGCCTCGTGCGCGCTGACGGCCGAATACACCGAGGCCGGCTGGCAGGTCGAGATCGGCTCGGCGAAGCTGATGTCCGGGGGCCGCACCCTTGTGGCGATCGAGGGCAAGCTCGGCCAGCGTCAAGGCCCCGATCGGGCGGTCAAGATGGAAGGGAAGGCGACTGTGGACTTGGGGGAGGCCCTGCCCGGCCTGCGCAGCGGCGATCTTGCGGCCCACATCACCGCCAGCCTCGGCCGGCGCTCGGCGGTGGACGCCCGGTTTTCGGTTTCGAATCTGAAGCCGAAGGAGGCCGGGGCGCCGATCGGCCCGATCGCCGGCGATCTGCGCGTCGCGTTCGATCCCGCCGGACGGATGAGCTTCGCGCTTCCGCTCGCGCTCGCGCGGACGGGGCCCGGGTTCGACCTGGAGATCGCGGGCACGTCGCAGCCCGGCCGAGGCGGGCGCCTTTGGACAGGACGGATCACGGGAAGCCGTCTCGATCTGGACGAGGTCCGGACGCTGGCCGCGGCGCTGACGGCGCCAGCCGTGGGAGTCCTGGCTTCGGAGCGGGCGGCCGGCCCCCGGGCGGCCGCCCCAACGTCCGACCGCGCCGTCTTCGCGGTGCGCTTCGGCCGCGTCGTCATCGGGCGGATGGCGGCGACGAACGTGGCCGGCGATCTTCGGCTGGGCGGCGGACGGCTTGCGCTCCGCGGCGTGAGCGCGGCGCTCGAAACCGGCGGCCGGCTCACGGGCGGAGCCGAAGTGGACGCGCTGGCGCCTTCGGCGGCGGGAGGGGCCTTCCGGCTGGCGCTTGCGGGCGAGTTGGACGGCTTCGATCCCGGGCCCGCGCTGAGCCGGCTCAATCCGGGCCAGCCGCCCGCGCTGCAGGGCGAATTCACGCTGGACGGCCAGTTCGAAGGGCGGGGATCGAGCCTGCGGGAAGCGGCCTCGCGTCTCCAGGGGACCTGCTCGGTCGAGAGCAAGGCGGGGCGCTTCCGCCTGCTATCGACCGTGGTCTCACCGAAGAGCTCCGGCGGCGCGCTGGACACCCTGCTGGGCGTGGCCGGCAAGGTGGGAGGCATCATTTGGCGGCACAAGCCCGGGGAATTCGCCAACGGGGCGGAGGCGATGATTTATCTCGGCAAGGCGGTGTCGGACATCGCATACGACCAGCTCAGCCTGACGCTCGTTCGGGGCCCGACGCTCGACACGGAGATGCGGGATTTCGCGCTCATTTCGCCCGAGCTGAGGCTTGAGGGGGGCGGACGGATCCGCCACGAGGCCGGAGTGCCGTTCGTGGCGCAGCCCCTCGACGCGACATTCCGGCTCTCGGCGCGGGGCCGGGCCGCGGCGGCCTTGAAGCGGGTCGACGCCCTGGGTCCGAAAGCCGACGGTCTCGGCTACCAGCCGTTCCCCGTTCCGATCACGATCCGGGGTTCGCTCGACAAGCCGGACACCGCGGAGCTGCAGGCCGCGCTGCTCAAGCTGGCCTCCGGATCGGGCGGCCTTTTCAACCGGCTCTTCGGGAAATGACCATGGGCTTGCGCCGCCGATCCTACCTGAGCCCGCCGCTCGATTGGCTCGGCTGCGCGCTCGCCCGGATGCTCTACCGGGTCCGGGGGGAGGGGACGGAGCACCTTCCCGCGAGCGGAGGCGCGGTCCTGATCGCCAATCATCTGTCCTACGCCGATGTCGCGGCGCTCCAGCTAGCGAGCCCCCGGCCGCTTCGGTTCCTCGCTTACCGCGGACCGGAGCTCAACGATCTTTTCGGCGCCGTGATTCGCGCCGCGGGGGCGATCGTGGTCGAACCGAGCCGTCCCGAGGCGGCCGTGCGCCGGGCCATCCGGAGCGCAAGGGCGGGCGAGCTCGTCTGTCTCTTCGCCGAAGGCCAGATCTCCCGGACAGGCCAGCTCATGGGCCTGGAGCGCGGCTACCAGGTCATCGCGCGCCAGGCGGGCGTTCCCGTGATCCCGGCGGCCATCGACGGGCTGTGGGGCTCGGTGTATTCGTTTTCCGGAGGCCGGTATCTATGGAAGCGCCCGCGGATCCGGCGCATGGCCGTCTCCGTCGTCTTCGGGACGCCGCTGGCGCCGCGCGAGGCCGATCCCGCCGCGGCGCGGCGCGCGCTCCTGGAGCTCGGGGCGCGCGCGTTCGAAGCGCGGCCGTCCCTCCGGGGACATGTGGGCCGCGAGGCCGTGCGTGCGATGGCCCGCCGTCCCGGGCGCGTGGTCCTCGTGGACCGCACGGCGGCGCCGCGGAAAATCACCTCGGCCCGGGCCCTCGCGGCGGCCGCCGCGCTCGGCCGGCGATGGCGGCGGACGATCGGCGAACCGCGGGTCGGTTTGGCGCTGCCGCCGGGAGCCGGGGCGCTGGTGGCCAATCTGGCGGTCCATTGCGCGGGGAAGGTCCCGGTCAACTTGAATTTCACGGCGGGCAGGGAATCGGTCGCGGCCAGCCTGCGGCAGTCCGGGATCCGCACCGTGATCGGCGCCGACGCGCTCCGCGTCCGCTTCGCGGACTTTCCCTGGCCGGAGGACACCCGCGATCTGCCGGACGAGATCCGCGCCGCCGGGGGAAAACGGGCGCTGCTTCCCTGGCTCGCGCTCGCCTGGCTCCTGCCGGGCGGATGGCTCGCCGACGCGATGGGCCTGCCGCGCCGCGGGGACCGGACGGAGGCGGCTCTCCTGTTCACGAGCGGCAGCACGGGCTTGCCCAAGGGAGTCCCCCTGACCCACCGGAATCTTCTCGCCAATTGCGAGCAGATCTCCTCGACCGATATTCTGCCCCCTTCGGCGGTCCTGCTGGGCTGCGTGCCGCTTTTCCACGCGTTCGGGCTCACGGCGACCTTGTGGTACCCGCTGCTGCGGAAGTGCGGGCTCGTGACCGTTCCGAGCCCGCTCGAGACCCGCCGGCTCATCGATGCCATCGCCGAGGAGCGGGTGACGGTGCTGATCGCGCCGCCGACGTTCCTGCGGCCCATCCTCCGGAAGGCCGAACCGCGGGAGCTGCGCTCGCTCGAAATCGTCGTGGCCGGGGCGGAGCGTCTGCCGGAGGACGTTTACCGGGGCTTCCTCGAACGCTTCGATCTCGAGGTCCTGCAGGGCTACGGGCTGACGGAGAGTTCGCCGGTCGCCGCCGTGAACCAGCCCGATCCTCCCGTCACGACGGGCACGGCCTCGCCCCAGGCGGGCGGGCGCGAGGGGACGGTGGGCCGGCTCATGCCCGGGATCGCCGCGCGCATCACCGACCCGGATACGGGGCGGGAGCTCGATGCGGGCGAGCCCGGCCAGCTCTGGCTCAAGGGGGCGAACGTCTTCGGCGGCTATCTTGGCCCGGCGGGCGGGGACGCGCTTCGGGACGGCTGGTTCCGGACGGGGGATATCGGGCGGTTCGACGAGGAGGGCTTTCTCACGATAGCGGGGCGGCTGTCCCGCTTTTCGAAGCTCGGCGGGGAGATGGTGCCGCACGGCCGGATCGAGGAGGCGCTGGCCGCGGGCTTCGGGGCCGATCCGTCCCAGGACCCGGTCTTCGTCGTGGTCGGCGTGCCGGACGCCGCGAAGGGGGAGGCGCTGACGCTGATCACCACCCGAGAGGTGTCGTCCGAGGAGGTGCGCGGGCGGCTTTCCGCGGCGGGCCTGCCCAACCTTTGGATCCCGAAGGCAGTGCTCCGCGTGGACCGGATCCCGACGCTTGGCGCCGGGAAGGTCGACCTCCGGGCCTGCGGGGAGCTGGCGAAAGAAGGCCGGAGCGGTTAACCGAACTTTCGCAACTGGGGATTAAAAGCGGCTATTTTGGGGTGGGCTGACGCGGTAAGTCATTGATCCATAGGGATCGGGTTCTTCGAAAGGGTGGAGACCAACCCGCTATCGGAGGCGATTATTTTCGGGGATAATCGCGGACCGAGGGCCCGGCCATATATTTACGATGTAATAACAGAATCAAGGACGGGAAGGAAGTCATCCTGGGAGAAATGCATCGAAGTGTTCGACGACGATCAGAAAGAGCAGACGAGACTGGCGCTGTATCCCGACGACCGTCCGATTCCTGCGCATGCGGCCAAGCAAGGGGTGCAAGTTCGATTGAAGGAGTTCACCTTACGCCGTCCCCGGCAGTGGGGGCTTGTTCAACGGTGCCGCGCCACGGAGGGCGCGGAGAGG
>JBOHXF010000044.1:0-2094 GCA_050737455.1 Opitutaceae bacterium
AACGACCCGGTCAACCTGATGTCCTACGTCGTGCTCGTCTTCAAGAAGGTGTTCGGCTTCGACGAGCCGACGGCGCGGCGACACATGATGGAGGTCCATGAGCGCGGCCGGTCGGTCGTCTGGAGCGGCCTGCGGGAAAAGGCCGAGGCTTACGCGTTCACCTTGCAGCAATGGCATCTCACAGCCGTCCTGGAGCCCGATGAAGCGCATTGAGGTCAAACTGAGCCTTCCGGTGGTCGCTCCGCTGCTGGATCTGGTGAAGGAACTGGGGGACGACCTGAAGCGGCTGCCCGTCGGGTCGGCGGCCTTGGCCCAAGTCGATCCGGACCTGGCGCCCACATGGGCCGCGGAGCTTCTTTCCTCCCAGGCCGAGGACGTGAAGGTGCTCCTGGCGCTCTTCGGGGAGGACTTTTTCGCCGATGGGGTGGTCTGCTTCGATCCGGGCAACGCCGAGGCCATCGCCCGGGCGTGTTCGGCCGTCCGCCTGAGGCTTCGGGAGCGCTATCTGCAGCCGTTGGGCGACGAGGCGCTGGAAGCGGGGGACGTCGATTTGCAGAAGCTGCCCGAACCCGTTCGGAAGGCATTCATGTGCTACCTCTTTCTCGCGACGATCCAGGAATTGATCATCCAGCACCTTGACGAAAGCATTATCGGAGGCTGATCGGCGCGGGTAACGGCCTGATGGCAAATTGATTGGAGAGGCTTTGCACGCGCCGGGGAGGGTTACGGTTTGACCTTGGCGACGCTCACGGTAGTCTCTTGCCGACACCCTGCGGTGTACGAGGCGTTTTCAATAACCGCTCTTTGCCTTTGAACTCTTACGGGAGCCGAACCGACCGCGTAAGCTGCTAGGCCGTAAACCGGAAAGCAAACGACGCGGGGGAGGCGCCCACCTGAACACAAAAAGGTCCTGAGCCTTTGAGCGCACGGCACATGCGGGGTGTCTTCCTTTCGGTCCTGCCGCTTCCTCCTCCCCGGGGCGCCGCCCTGGCCCGGAGAATTCGGTCGATAAGGGAGGAATTATCCGCCAGGCTCGTCCGTCTCCCGCCACTCACCCCCTTTCCCTCGCCGTGAATGCCTCCGAATTCGAACTGCTCCACATCGTCCATGTCGCGTCCGCCATGATGCTGGTCGGATATGTTTTCTACGGCTTTGCCGCCGACCCGTCGAAGCGCAAGCACGTCATGTCACTCTCCGGGATCGCCGCCTTGCTCGTGCTCGTGACGGGCCTGCGCATGTGGCAGGCCCAGTTCGGGTTCGCCCTTGCCGGTTGGATCGTCGTCAAGATCGTGTGCTGGCTTGGCCTCGCGGCCCTGGCTGGGATCGGATTCCGCCGGCGCAGCAGGCCGGGCCTCCTGGCGCTGATCACCCTCGCTCTGGCAACATTGGCCATCGCGATGGTTTACACCAAGCCATTCTAGCTCGTCTATGCTTTCGCAAATGCCTATCCGGTTCCGACCCCTTTTTGCCCCGGGCAGCGTTGGAGGAGTGCGGCATGGCCACGTCGGGGCTATCCCCCCAATTCCGCGTCCTCCACAGAGCAAAAATCGGTTCGGAACCGGATGGGCATTTGTGAATGCCTAAACGAGAGCGGCGGCCATGATCGGAGGGGCCGATGGTGCTCCCGGCGAAGGAGGCCTTTGCGGGCTTTGGGTGGACGGCGCGGGGCGCGCGTGGGTGTCGCAGGCCGCGCCGGACGGCCGCCGCCGCGTGCAGAGCCATGAATTCCGCCCGTTCGCCTGGCTGGCCGACGCCTCGGCCGCGGCGCTTCGCGGGACGTCGGCGCCGTGGCCGGATGGGGAAGACGCGTCGGCGCAGCCCGGCATCGTCCTGGAAGAGTTGAAGGGCGACGGGCCCTTCCGTCATCTGGCCCATGCCGAAACGCCCAAGCAGTTCGACCGGCTGCTGCGGCGCGCACGCGGTGCGGTGGACGCAATCCGGCCGTTCGAAAGCCAGTTTCTGCTCCAAAAGCGCTGGCGCCTGTACGGCGGCGTCGCCTTCGGCCAGCTTCGGCGCTGTCAGATCGAAGTCGTGCGCGAAGCCGCCTCGGGCGGCGTTCTGGCCATCGGGCTGCGCTGCGGAGCGGAGCAGCGC
>JBOHXF010000045.1:0-1877 GCA_050737455.1 Opitutaceae bacterium
CAGATGATGGCAGTATTCGGCGGCCTTTTCGACCATCTGTGCGAACTCGTAGATTTTCCGCCCAGCGTCGGGGTCGCGGTGCGCCAAGGCGCGCGCCTCGTCCACCAGCAGATTGGTGTAGCCGATCACCACCGTGAGCGGGTTGTTGAGGTCGTGCACCAGCTCGACCGACGCCTTCCCCTGCCAGACCTGGGGCTCCGTGCGTTCGATCTCCTTCTTGAGCGTCGCGTTGAGATCGAGGGCGTCCCGCGCGAGCTTGGCCTGCTTGCGGCGGAGCACCGTCTGTTCCGCGTGCTTGCGGACGGCGGCGATCAGCTCGGCGACATCCGGAGGCTTGCGCAGGTATTGGTTGGCGCCGCCGGCCATCGCCTGCTGCGCCGTCAGCAGGGTCCCGTACCCGGTCAGCATGATGACCGCGATGTGCGGATCGACCTTCCTGATCTCCTCGAGGGCCCGGATGCCGTCCATCCCCGGCATGCGGATGTCCAGGATCATCGTCGCGTATTCACGGGCCTTCAACTTCTCCAGGGCGTCGGCCGCCCGTTCCGAGGTGTCGACCGCGAACTCCGTGCCGAGTGTGAAAGCGATGGACTCCCGGGGGCCGTATTCGTCGTCGACAACCAAGACGGGAACGCGCTGCAGGACGGTGGGGTTTGTCGACGGGGTATCCACCATCATTTGTTTTCCGCTGTCCGGCGCGGGGTGATTGTTTTGCAGGGCGGACGGCCCTCCAAACGTGCCAGTGCCATGGGGCATTTTTGCAGCAATTCCCCCTTGGGTGTCAACGCCAACCGGGATTGAATTGCACGGGCCGGCCAAACGCTGTACGCGCATCCCGTGCTCATTCCCTGCGCCCTTTTGGCCTTCGCCGCCGGCTGCGTACTCGCGTGGCTGTGGGGCCGGGCGCGCCAGGCCGCTCTGAGCGAACGAATCCGGGCCGAGCAGTCGGCGCACGAGCGGCTCGCCTCCGAGTTCAAAGCGCTTTCCGCCGACGCCCTGCGTGCGAACCGAACGGACTTCCTGGAGCAGGCTCGGGAGTCCTTCGCGCGGCTCCAGGAGCAGTCGGCCGGCGACCTCGAACTGCGCCGGCAGGCGGTCGAGTCCCTCGTCAAGCCGCTGCGCGAATCGCTCGAGAAGGTCGACAGCCGGATCGCGGAGATCGAAAAGACCCGGGCCGGAGCGTACGGGGCGCTGACCGAGCAGCTCAAGGGGCTCAACGCCGCGCAGGTCCAGCTTCAGGCCGAGGCGGCGCGGCTGTCGACCGCGCTGCGTTCGACGAGCTACGCCGGGAGCTGGGGCGAATTGCAGCTTCGCCGCGTCGCCGAAATGGCCGACATGCTGCCGTATTGCGACTTCGCGGAGCAGGAGAGCTCCGGCGGGCTGCGCGCCGACCTGGCGGTGCGGCTGCCGGGGGGCCGTCGCATCGTGGTCGACGCAAAGGCGCCGCTGGAATCGTACCGCGCGGCGGCCGAGACGACCGACGATGCCGTCCGGGCGGCGCGGCTCGCCGAGCACGCGGCGAAAGTCCGGACGCACGTCGATGCGCTGGGCGCCAAGAACTACTGGGAGCAGTTCCAGCCCTCGCCGGAATTCGTCGTCCTTTTCCTGCCGGGCGATCATTTTCTCACCGCGGCGCTCCACTCCGATTCCAGCCTGCTCGATCGCGCGCTGGCCAAGCGCGTTTTGCTCGCGACTCCCACCACGCTGATCGCGCTGCTCAAGGCTGCGGCGTACGGCTGGCGGCAGGAGGCGATTTCTCAGAACACCGAGGAGATCAGCGCCCTCGGGCGCCAGCTCTACGACCGGATCTCGTCGTTCGCGGACAATCTGGCCAAGGCCGGCGCGGGACTTGAGACGGCGGTCAAGGGGTATAACGC
>JBOHXF010000046.1:0-3046 GCA_050737455.1 Opitutaceae bacterium
GAGAGCGAGCTGTTCGGGCACGAACGCGGCGCCTTCACCGGGGCGGAGGCGCGGCGGATCGGCCGCTTCGAGCAGGCCGACGGCGGGACGCTCTTCCTCGATGAAGTCGGGGACATGACTCCGGCAACGCAGGTGAAGCTCCTGCGGGTCCTCCAGGAGAAGTCGCTCCAGCGCCTCGGAGGCAAGGAGACGGTCGCGGTGGACGTGCGGGTGATCGCGGCCACCCACCGCGATCTCGATTCGGCCATGGCGGACAAGCAGTTTCGAGAGGACCTTTACTATCGGCTGAGCGTCATGGTGATCGCGCTGCCGCCCCTCCGGCACCGCCGGGAGGACATACCCGATTTGGTGCGCTATTTCCTGCACAAGCACGGGCCCGCCCTCGGCGCCCCCGAGCCGTCCATCCGTCCGGAGGCGATGACTTTCCTCCAGGCGCAGCCCTGGCCGGGGAACGTCCGGCATCTGGAGAACGTGATCCGGAAGGTCCTCCTTTCCACCCAGGGTTACACGATCAACTTGGATCACGTGCGGTCGGCCGCCGATCAGATCGGGGAACCCGGATTCTCCGCCTCGGAGCCGTTCGGCGAGTACGTCGATCAGCTCCTGGCGGAGGCGCGCGGCGCCGACGCGGGCGACGCCCACGCCCGGGCGCTGGAGGCGGCGGAGCGCGAGTTGTTCTCGCGCGCCATCCGCCAGGCCAACGGCAATCAGGCCCGGGCGGCCCGCTGGCTGGGCGTCTCCCGCATCACCATGAAGGCGAAGCTGGTTCAATTCGGACTGCATCCGGGCAGGGAAGCCTGACCGGCGCGGGGCCCCCGGGCGGTTCGCCGGCCGATCCCGCGCAATCCCCCCCGCGGAGCGCGCGATTTCGGCCGAACAATCGCAGGGGCCGGGCTTAACCCTCGGGCGGCGCAATCGGCTCGCTATCCAATGAATGGACACAGGCGTCGAGCGCCGCCGGCCTGGCGGGCGTTTCGCCCGGGATCAAGCGATCCGTCGGCCATGCGATGGGGTCAACCGTAGCGCACGCCGGCGGCGAGGGTCGCGGCGGCGATGAGGAACGGCGGCCACCAGCCGCCCCAGCGCCGGCTCCAGCCCGTGGCGTAACCGGCGAGACAGGAGGCCACGGCGGCGGCCAGCGCGACGGGGCCGATCCAGCCGGCGCGGAAATGGGCGGAAAGGCACACCTCCGGCACGACGGAGAGGGCGTGGATCGCGCCCGCAATGATCCGGAGCAGGACCAAGGCCGCTCCATTGAAAAGCCGGACGGCGAACCCGAGATGAAGCAACCCGCACACGATGGCAGCGAATCCGGAGACGATGACCAGGGTCGCCGGCGGCATCAGCGCGAGATTGGCGACGAACCCGCTCGGCGCCCACACGCTGAAGTACTCGACCCCGCTGATGGCGCTGATCGCTGTCGCGGCGGTGCAGAAGGCCGCAGCGGCGCGCAGGTGCCGAAAGGCCGCGCCCGCCGCACGTCGCAGGTGCGGCCGCGGGCCGCGAGGGGGATCTTTGCCGGAAGCTCCCGATGCAGCGGAATCGGAATCCGGGTTGTCGCTCGGACCGGCCGCCGGTGCTCGGCCCAGCGACCAGCGCCCGGCGAGGGGGACGCCCAGCGTGAGGAGGGCCAGGACGACGCTGAAGGACATCCGGAAGCTCGCGCCGAAAAAATCGAAGGGTCGGACCGCCAGGACCACGGCTGCCGCGCCGGCGAGCGCCGAAAGCGGATTGGCCGGAAGCTGCAGGGCGTGACCCGCCTCGATCGCAGCGATCATGAGAAAGGCCCGCACGGCGGAGGACGACGCACCCGTCGAATCGACGTCGAGCCAGAGGATTCCGAGGACGAGCGCGGCGGCGAGAGGGCGCGGACAGCGCAGGAGCGCAAGGAGAGCGTGCAGCGACAACGCGACGATGCCGATGTGCAGACCGTTGATCGCAAACAGATGCATGGTGCCGCTGGCGATGAACCACCGCTTCTGTTCGGCGCTCAGATCTCCTTTCCGGCCCAGCATCATCGCGCGGTAGATGGCTGCGAGATCCGGCCGGCTCTCGAAGCCCCGCCCCAGCAGCTTCGACATGCGCGTGGCGAGCGCCTCGCGGAATCGGGCGTATGACGATGGCGCGGCGGCTTGGCGCCCTAACCGCCCCGGGGAAAGCTCGAAGCCCACCCCGAGCCCCGCCAGATAGCCGAAAAACGAGTCCGCGGGCGGATCGCGAGGCACCGTTTTGATGCGGCCGCTCGCTTCGACGAGCGCGGTGCGGATCGGCGCCTCCTGCCCGGGCGCCAGAGTCAGCGAATAATAGATGCGCTGCCCGGCCAGCCAGCCATCCGGGGACGCCGACAGGATGCGGGCGAAGCCGCCCGCGCGGACCCGGGGCGGCGAACCCGCGTGACCGCTCGCGGATGCTGTCCGGTGACGGCCGCTCTTTCGCCGGCGCACGCCGGGACGGGAGCGTCGAGAAGCGGCAGCGGTCGACCGGCGCGTGTGTCCGCCAGCGAAGGTCCGGCCGATACTCTTCGGCTGGCTGGCGCCGTCCACCCGCAGGAGCAGGCGTTCCGCCGGCGGCGCCCGCCAGGAAGGGGCCTGCCGGTGGGGCCGGTTCATGGCATAGGCGGCATTTCCCGCAGGGAAGAGGGAGGCGCAGAGAAGGACGGCCCAGAGGCGCCGATGCCGGCCGGCGGCGATGAGCGCGGCGACGGACGCCGCGGTTCCGCAAATCAACGCCGGGCGGGGATCCGCGATCAGTCCGGCCCCTCCGGCGGCAAGGCCGCCCATAAACGGCAGCACCAACCAAAGCAGGGGAGCCCTATGGATCCGGGCCGCCTCGGCCGGCACGGGAAGGGCTTTGATTTTTCGGCGCACCCGCAGGATCATAGCAACTTGCGCTTCCCCCGGAGGCGACCCACGACGATGCAGGCGGACCAGCCCGATCTTTTCGGCCAGCCGGCGCAAAACGCTCCGGAGGCGGATGGCCGTGGCCGTCCCGCCGGCGGGACCGGTGCCGAGGCGAACGGACCCGCGGCGTTCCCGAACCCGCCGGC
>JBOHXF010000047.1:0-2898 GCA_050737455.1 Opitutaceae bacterium
CCTGAAGGGAGTCTAAAAAATAACATTAAGAAACGTAGTCATATTCTCGATCCAATTGAGCTACGTGTGCGTGGAGGAAATGAGGAAGAAGCAGAGATTGGCGAGGGAGCGCAAGCGCTAAAAAAAAGCGCGTCGCAGAGGACGCGCCGGGATAAACGGGCGGGAATCCGGCCGGGGAGATCAGCCCAGCGCGGCCTTGGGGAGCGCCACGGAGAACTCCACCGGGTGGGTGTGCTTGCGCTTCACCTTGAATAGCCGCGCGCGGCGGCGGAGCATCCGGTCCAGCTTGTCGGTGAGCAGCGCGACCGCCTTGTGGCATTCGTCGGCCTCCACGACCGCGTTCATGGCGGGCCCGTGGATCAGGATGTGGCCCTTCGCCTTGAAGCGCACGGGAATGTCCTGCCGCGGGTCGAATTCGAGCTCCACGCGGAGCCGCACAATGTGCTCCTCATGCCGGAATAGGCGGTCCACTTTTTCACGGACGAATGTCTTGAGCGAGGGAGTCAACTCGAGGTGGATGCCGGAGACGATCAGCTCGTGATTATTGTTTTTGTTCATGATGCCGCCTTGCTGTGGGTTTTCCGAACCGAAATCCGCGCACCCGTCGCCGGCTTCGGGTCCCTCGAGGTTCGTCCTGCCTCCGATTTCAAAAGGTTCGCCTTCACCGCCCTCTTGGGAGGATCTTCCGCACATGGAAAATCGTTCATCGAACGGGGCGAGCGTGGGAAGGCGACGGCTCATTGGCAAATCATCTCGGCCCCAAGTACGCGATTTCGGCGCAGCTTAAGCTGGGCCAAACTGGAGCAAACCTGCGACATGCGAGCGCAAACGGGAGAGGCAACGGAGGGGATGGGTAGGGAACCAGCGCGGATAGACGCACACCGGTGCCGGCCTGTTCAATCGAAACACACTTGCTCCGCTTTAAGCCGCTATGGGCGAACGAGCTGAGCCCGAACATTGGTCCGGCCGCGCATGCGCGTGGCCCAGGCGCCTGAAGCAGGGCCCGGTTCGAATGATCGGCCCGGACGAGGTGCGCGCATGGATCGTCCACGAGGACGACCGCCTTCTTGTCGTCGACAAGCCTGCCGGGGTGGTGTGCCACCCCTCGAAAGCGGGGCCTTGGTCGAGCCTCGTCGGCGCGGTGCGGGAATCCTTCGGACTGGCGGCGGCCCACCTCATGTTCCGATTGGACCGGGAGACCAGCGGGCTTGTGGTCTTCGCGAAGGATCCGGACGGGGCGAGCCGCCTTCAGAAGGCGATGCAGCGACGATCCGTGGGCAAGGCGTATCTGGCCATATTGATGGGCGAGCTCGGCGCCCCGGTCAAGGTCGACCAGCCGCTAGGCGATGACGTGGAAAGCCCCGTGTACCTAAAATCCGCGGTCGTCCCGGGCGGCCGGCATGCCGTGACCGAATTCTCTCCGCTCACGAAGGGCGGAGGCTTCACGCTGGCCCGCGCGGTGCCCGAAACCGGCCGCAAGCATCAGATCCGCGCGCATGCGCAATGGCTGGGGCATTCCGTCGTCGGCGACAAGATCTACGGGCCCGACGCGAGGCTCTTCCTCGCGTTCATCGACCGGGGCTGGACCCCCGAACTCGCCGAGCGGCTGCTTCTGCCCAGGCAGGCCCTGCACTGCGCCGAAATCGACCTGCGGCCCGCGGGGTGGCCGTTCACGTTCCGGGCGCCGCTTGCAGCCGATCTAGCCGAATTTTGTCGGCTGCGAATCCGGGGAGAGGACCAGGTCTAGGGCCGTCGTCACAGCGGTTCGCATGGCGGCGATCCTGCGCCGCAGCGGCAGGCCGGAAGGCGTCTCGAGCGTGCAGCCGAAGCGGGTGTGATGGACCCGCAGATAGATGGATTCGGGCCAAAGCTCGCGCCCGGCCGGGTCGGGGTCGGGCCGCAGGATGCCGTCCTTGGCCGGCCGCCCGTCGATGAGTTCGCTCCGGTCGATCGGAAAGTCCACGCCGACGGCGGCGACGATCCTTTCGGCGAGGCTCGGGCGCCGGCCGGCGTTGAGCTCGTAGAGATAGAACCCCGCCGCCTCCCAATCCTCGTGCAGGCACAGGTTCAGATCGAAGTTGGGCTGGCGCCGCAGCCATTGAATGTGGGCGGCGATTTCCCGGGAACGGGTATTCCGGTAGTCGCGGTTGAGATCCACGCCTTCGGCGTTCTCGCGGGTGGACCGCAGGAAGCCGGCGGGATTGAGCAGGGGGCAGATGAGCCAGTCGGCGCGGCGGTCGAACGCTCCCGCCTCGAGCAGCTCCAGGAGCGCGAGCGGCGGAGCGGGTTCGTCGCCGTGGATGCCCGCCGAGAGGTAAATGCGCGGCCGAGGTCCGGGCGTGCGCCGGGTCAGCGCGAGGAGGGCGCAGCCCGCGGCCTCGCCGTAGGTCTCGACGCGAAATCCTGCCGCCGTCGCGCGCTGCGCGAGGCGGGAGGCGAGTTCGGCGGGAGCGAACGGTGCGGCTTTGACAGAGGACATGCTTTGCTGCTTGTTCGGCCGTCCACCTTTCCACAAGCCTCGCCACCATGTCCAGCGTACGCGTCCGCTTCGCTCCCAGTCCGACGGGATTCTTCCACATTGGCAGCGCGCGCACGGCGCTGTTCAACTGGCTGTACGCGCGGCATACGGGCGGCGTCTTCGTCCTGCGGATCGAGGATACGGACCAGGCGCGCAACAGCGAGGAATACCTGAACCTCATCTACGACAGCCTCCGGTGGCTGGGGCTCGATTGGGACGAGGGCCCCGGGCGCGGCGGGCCATATGGGCCCTACCGCCAAAGCGAGCGCTCGGCCGTCTATCGCGAGCACCTGGAGCGGCTCCGCGCATCCGGCCGAACGTACGAGAAGGATGGCGCGGTCTATTTCAGGCTGCTCGGCGAGCGCGAGGAGGTCTACGAC